>JAKBXD010000034.1 GCA_021840785.1 Pseudomonadota bacterium | reverse complement strand
ACCGGCTAACCTCACCCTGCCGGATGATCAACAGACCGCCGCCTGATCTATGTCAGAAAATGCTCATACACCAGATTTGACTATAGCTCAGGTCGTTTTTCTCGATGGCGCGGCGCTGGGCGCCGAGGCCGAAGCCGTCGTTCTCGACCTTGAAGAAGGCGATGGTGTCGGCAGCCTTCGCCAGCGTTTTGTCGAGGATGAGGATGCTGGTCTTCACCCCTGAGTAGGGATTGAAACAGCCCGCCGGGAGGGAAACGACGGCGACGAGGGTGTTCTCGACGAGCGTCTTCCGCAGTTCTCTATAGGCCCCCTGGCTCTGGAAGATGATGCCCTCGGGCACGATGATGCCGGCGCGGCCGGTTGGCGTGAGATGCTCGGCCATGTAGTCCACGAAAAGGACTTCGCTGCGCTTGGCCTGGATGGAGAAGCGCTTGTGCGGTTTGATACCGCCTTTCGGGGACATGAAGGGCGGGTTGGCGAGGATGACGTCGGCGAATTCGTTCCAGCGTTCCTCGGAGGTGAGGGTGTCGTACTCAAAAATGTGCGGATCGGTGAAGCCGTGCAGGTATAGGTTCACCAGCGAGAGGCGCACCATGTCAGGCGAGATGTCGTAACCCTTGAAGTTCTTGGCAAGGCGGCCCTTGTCGTCGGGCGTGAGCGTGCTGTGACCCTTGGCGTCGGTGTTGGCGCGCAGGATGTGCTTGTAGGCGGAGATGAGAAAGCCGGCAGTGCCGCAGGCGGGGTCGAGGATGGTCTCGTTTTTCTGCGGGGCGAGGACCTCGACCATGAAGTCGATGATGTGGCGCGGGGTGCGGAACTGTCCGGCATCGCCCTGACTGCCCAAAACGCTGAGCAGATACTCGAAGGCGTCGCCGAGGCGCTCGCTGTGGTCGTAGCTGAACTCGTCGATGATCTTGAGAAAGCTTTTGAGCGTTTCGGGGTCGCGGTAAGGCAGGTAGGCGTTCTTGAAGATGTCGCGAAAGAGCGCGGGGATGCCGGGGTTCTCGGGCATCTTGGCAATGCCTTCGCCGTAGAGGCCGAGCATCTCGTGACCGCCGAGCGAGGGCGCCATGAGTTTGGCCCAGCCGTAGCGGGCGTAGTCGCCGGTGAAGAATTTGCGCTTGCCGCCGAGTTCCTCGGATTCGGCGTCCATGTCGTCCATGAATTTGTAAATCAGCGCGATGGTGATCTGCTCGACCTGGCTCTTGGGGTCGGGCACTTTGCCGACGAGGATGTCGCGGGCGGTGTCGATGCGGCGTTTGGTGGTGGTGTCGAGCACGGCTTAACCTTTGAGTTGCCTGATCGCCATGGCTCCGGTGAGCACCTGCATCTGGCGGATGACGATTTCGTTGAGGCGTTTGAGACGCTCCCATACGCCCAAAAACTCGATGGTATTGCGGTTTCTCATCCAGTTCTGGATGACATGGTCCGATCGATCCGGTTCTTTGTGCTTGGCAATGTCCGTCAGGGAAATATAGTCATCGCTCGCCTGGCTGAGAACTGTGACGGCAATACCTTTGACTTCGATAGTGCTTTTCTTGGTTTTGCTCATGGCGGTTCCTATGGCGCGAACTGGTTCAAGGAGACGTAGTCCTTGATGTATTCGGGGACGAGTGTACGGTACTGCTGAGGCACGGCTCTGAAATCGTGGGTGGTGAAGAACGGGTTGGTGGCCAAATCGGTGAAGTGTTTGCTGTCGATGATGTCGCGCACCCGGTTGCTGGTGACGTAGGCCTTGAAGTAGGTCTTGATGGCCGGGATGGCCGAGGGTGGCTCGGGCACGCGGTCGGCGACGAACTTGGAGAACTCTTCCTCCAGCAACTCATCCTTGGACTTGAAGCGCGGGATGAGGCCGAAGACCTTTTCCAGGATTTCGCGCAGGGTCAGGCGGCGGTCCACGGCGGCGGCCTTGCGCAGCTTGTCGAGGGTGTAGTATTCCTCGGGCTTGTCGAAGACCTCGCGGTTGACGTAGTCGATGACGCGGTCCCACTGCCCGGCTTCAACGGCGGCGGCGACGGTGTCATTGGCGCGGACCACGTCTTCAAACTTCTCGAAGAACATGCGGTCGATCTTCATGCCCTCGTAGCCGATGGTCTCTTCCTTGACCATCAAGACGATGTCGGCGCCGAGGTGCTCATAGGTGCCGCCCACGACCACCGGGCCTTGGCCGCCGCTGCCTTTGCCCTTGGGTGGCGGCAGCTTCAGCACTTCGTCGTAGTTGAAATCTTCCTCGAAGTATTCGCAGTTGGCGAAAAAGTCGAAGAGTTTGAACGCGGTCTTTATGGGCTGTTGCACGCCTTCCTTGATGGTGTCGTCGAAAAGCGCCGCGCGGAAGTCGTGCTTGCGGGTGCCGCGTCCCTTGATCTGGATGAAGTCGGTGGGCGAGAAGATCGGGCGGAACAGGCCAATGTTGAGGATGTCGGTGCAGTCGTAGCCGGTGGTCATCATGCCAACGGTGACGCAGATGCGCGCCTTGCTGGTCTTGTAGGTGGGGATGAAGTTGCCGGAGCCGAGCAGGTTGTTGTTGGCGAAGTTGATGGTGAACTGCTGGGCGTCGGGTATCTGGGAGGTGACCTGCACGGCAAAGTCGGACTGGTACTTGGCCGGAAACATGCGGTCGGCCATCTGGTTGAGTATCTGCGCCAGCTTGGCGGCGTGGTTCTGGCTGACGGCAAAGATGATCGACTTGCCGATTTCGCCGCTGACCGGATCGCGCAGCGCGTTTTCCAGAAACGTCTTGCACAGGAGCTGGTTGGTGGTGTCGGCGAAGAAACGTTTCTCGAACTCGCGCTGCTTGAAGGCCTGCTGCTGGTCCTCGCCGGTGTCATCGGTGAACGAGACGACGAAGCCCTCTTCGGAAAGTAGCGTGGTGGTGACCTCGGTGCGGGCATCCACCACGGTCGGGTTGATCAGGAAACCTTCCTTCACGCCATCGAGTAGGGAGTAGCGAAAGGTCGGCTGACTGTTCTCGCAGCCGAAGGTGCGGTAGGTGTCGAGCAACAGCCGCCGCTCGGCCTCGCGTGGGTCGCGGGTGCCGGGTTTTGCGCCGTCGAAGCGGCGCAGGTAATCGCGCGGCGTCGCCGTAAGGCCCAGCTTGTAGCCGATGAAGTAGTCGAACACGGCACGGGCATTACCGCCGATCGAGCGGTGCGCTTCGTCGGAGATGACGAGATCGAAGTCGGTCGGCGAGAAGAGCTTCTGGTACTTGTTGTTGAAGAGCAGGGACTGCACGGTGGTAACGACAATCTCGGCGCGTCTCCAGTCGTCCCGGTTCTCTTTGTAGATCACGGTCTGATAGTCGGCCGACAGCACGTCATTGAAGGACTTCTTGGCCTGATCCTCCAGCTCAAGACGATCAACCAGAAACAGTACGCGCCGCACGTTGCCCGAACGCAGAAACAGCTTGATGACGGCGGCGGCGGTGAGGGTCTTGCCGGTGCCGGTGGCCATCTCGAACAGGAAACGGTCTTTGCCATCGCCGACTGCGGCCTGAAGGCTGTGGATGGCCTTTAGCTGATACGGCCGGAGAAAGCGCAGCTTGTTGGCCTGAATGTAGCCGGGGCGCTCCGCTTCGTTTTGCCAGGCGGCTTCGGCTGCGTAGTTCGGGCGCTGGGTGCGAACGATATAGTCCTCGCCGACCTGCTCTTCGATCAGTCGCTGCGGATTGGGCGTGACCTTCTGGTAGCCGGTAACCGAGTCCGGCGTCGGAAACGAGGTGATGACGTAGGGGCTGCCGCGTTCGAGGTCCCAGAAGTAGTGCAGGTTGCCGTTGGAAAGAATGACGAATCGGCAGTTCTGGGACTTGGCGTATTTGCGCGCCTGCTCTTTACCGACGAGCGGATTTTTGTCTTCGGCTTTGGCTTCGAGGACAAGCAGCGGAAAGCCTTTGGCATCGAGCAAGAGAAAGTCGACGAAGCCTTTTGTGCTCTTCTCGAAGTTGGCGCCGAGCGCGTCCAGGTCGGTTGACTTGATCGTGATGCTGGGTTCGAGGCGAATGTTCGCGGGCGCGCTGCCATCCGCGAAGAAACGCCAGCCAGCCGCTTCGAGCAGCTTGTTGATCTTGATGCGGGCTGTGGCTTCCTTATCGGGCATTCAGGGTTTTATTCCAGCGATGGTGGTCGGGTGAGGATAAGGACAGAACTCTGTTCAGCGGCCATGCGGTTTCCCTTTCTATGGAAGCCTGGGAGACCCTTGGGGCCGATCCCAGCGTACTCTTATGGGATCAGTATGCTGGACGGACGGTCGGTCGGCAACTTGCCGCGCAATCAGTTCGGCACCTTCTGACCTGGGACTGAGGCATTGGCGGCTGTAGCATCACACCGGCAGGCATGGCTGACGACCGTCGCATTTGCCGATATTGAGTCGCTCATCCTTGCACTCGGCGGCGAGGTCTTGGAACGCGAAGGCTCGCGGGTCAAGCTTGGGGTGCGCCCCATCATCGGTTTTCACGGAGAAACGGTCGCCGAACTGCGCGCCCAATTCATTGCCGCGGTGGATGATTACCTGGAAGAGGGGGTGTAAGAATTTTTGTGTAAATGATCATTTGGCAGGATACCGCCGTCCTGCGCAATTATGATATTTCATAACCATTTGATTTAATTGGTCGGGGCGAGAGGATTTGAACCTCCGACCACCTGAACCCCATTCGGTTACTCAAAATCCTATACCATAATAATTTCATTACGCATTCTCACAATTTGCTTGCTAATACCGTCTTTTGGAGCAGATTTGTAACATGTTGTTATTATTTGTTTTTATAAACATCGGTTAGCCGCATATTAGATGCCCTATAGTGGGTGAATCTACCTGTTTCGTATGATTCCCACAATGCCCGCTATAACCCCGACATGATACGCAAACCGATGAGGCTTTCCGTGAAAAACTACCTTGGATATCGTTTTTTCCCTTGGATCATGCCACCTCTGGTAATATCTGCCCTACTCCTCACCGGCTGCGCCCGCATGCATCCCGCAGAAACGGTTACCATGGCCGCATCTCCCATCAATCCGCCCCTAAATCGTGCTGCTGACAAGGTGGCGGATGCCTGGCACCTGTTGGCCGTAGAGAACGCCGCCGTGCATCCCCCTCTGGGCGGATCACCGGTATTGCCTCCCGCGTTGTCCCGCACCGTGTCCATCGCCTGGACCGGGCCGATCGCCCCACTGGTTCACAAGCTCTCCGCCTTCGCCGGTTATCGTCTGCATATACAGGGGGGAACACCGCCGGCGGATATCATCGTCCATCTCTCGGGATCTCGTACCCTGTTCGATGATTTCCGGGAAGCCGCCGTACAGGCCGGGAGCCGCGCGGATCTCACCGTCAACGCTACCACGCGAACCGTGGTGCTGCGCTACCTGGGGAGTTGAGCCATGTGGACCTTACCGCAACTGGAACACCTGCGTCCGACCACCGCGCTGGCCGCGCACGCCGCCTCCCCCTTGCACCTGGAGCGCAAGGCCCTGGCACAGGAAGCGGAAACCTTTGGTGCGCAGGGCGGGCTCGCTGCGGAAACGCATGTCATCAACCAGGTGTTGAATACCCAAAGCAAACGCCTCGATCAGGTCTTCAATTTCGCGCCACTGGTAGAAAAAGGCGGCATTATGCCGCCCGTCATCATCCAGGGCAGCCGGCAGGCGCACTATGCGCCCAACGTGATCCGCATCGCCGATGCCGTCTACCTGATCGTCCGGCCTGCCTCCTTTCATTCCGTGACCCCTACCTGGCGATCCTCTCTCCTGCGCCATTTTCGGCAACCCTCCCTGCAGGACATTCCACCGGCCTTGTTGCCCCACACTACGGCACAGCGGGTGATCTGGACGCGAGCCGCCGCCCGGGGATGGGCCGCGGGACTGCAGGAAGCGCATATTCTGTACCGGGAGGACCTGGCCCGGTTGACCATGGACCTGACTGGCATGATCCGCTATCAGCGGCTGCTCCTGGAGGGCAAAGTCGCTCAACCGGTGGTCGCCGTCGCCCACCTCGGTGTGGAACGCGGTCAACGCCTGGATGGCGTACCGCAACGGATGGCCGTGGGGGTTGCCGAGCACCGCATTACCCGCCCCGCCGGTTTCCAGACGCCCCGCCACTGGCGAGTCTTGCCGAGATGAGCATTGCCCTAGCGGAGGAAACCTTTCCAGGTGTGCGCATGGCGCCGCCGGAAGTGCGCTTTCCCATCATCCGCAAAGAGGAACACATCCTCCAGTTCCTGGTCGGGCTGACCAGGGGTCCCCTGGCGGGCTTCTCGGATGTCGACTTCCTCACCGGCATGCCGCCCATGGTCATGCAGCATGGCTGGCGCTACCTGCTGGATCGCGAGGTGGACGCCCGCGATACCGAAGTGCTGGTGGAAGCCTTTTACACCAATGGCTGGGGAACGCTACAAAAAACCCGGCGGGGCATCCGTACCCTCTTTACGGTCCCTGCCCAAGATGCGGAGGGCAATGCCGTCTTCCTCCGCTTCCGGGTCAGCGTGGTCCTGGTGCGCGTCCCGCGCTCCCCCAATAATACCTCCATGGGCGTGCAAATCTCGCTGCGCGCCATCGCGGACAAGCCGCCGGCCTGGCAGGAACTGGATCTGCCGGAGGTGCTGATCCGCAACTGCTTCTTCCGGGATGGCATCGTGCTGGTCACCGGTCCGACGGGCAGCGGCAAGAGTTCCACCCTGGCCGCCATGATCCGCTTTGCCCTGGAAGAAGCACCAGAATTGATCGATCACAAGTTCGTCACCCTGGAGGCCCCGATCGAGTTCGTGTATGACCATCCGCGCGTCAGCCAGTCCCAGGTGCCGGAGCACATCGAGAGTTTTGCCCAAGGGGTGGTCGAGGCCATGGTGCGGCGACCCAACGTCATTCTGGTCGGCGAAGCCAAGGATCAGGAAACGATCCGCGCCGCCATCGAGGCCGCCATGACGGGCCACCAGGTCTTTACGACCGTCCACACCACGGGTGTGGCCAATGCCGTGGGCCGCATGATCCAGCGTTTTGATGGCGCCGAAGCGCGGAGCATGGCCGCCGATCTGCTGGGGTCCCTGCGCCTGGTGCTCTCGCAACGGCTGGTGAGCACCCCCAACGGACACCTGCAAGCAGTGCGCGAATGGCTGTTCCTGGATAGCGCCATGCGCATACGGCTGCTCCGCACCCCGCTGGAACAGTTGACCACCGCGATCACCGACGAATTACACGCCCATGGCCACAGCTTCGCGCAGGATGCCGATGCATTGCTGGCGGGGCAACGAATCACCCCGGAGGCCCATGCCTGGGTCATGAGTGGCTATGCTTAACGCCCCGCATTTGCGGTTCACCGTAGTAGAGTGTCTCATCGAGAGATATCGTAACAAGGAGATCGCCATGAACGAAAAAGCACCAGAACAGACCCAGGAGAACCAGGAAACCACGGTCGAGTTGACGCCGGAGCAACAGGGATGGCAGGAGATCAGTGCGCAAGAGATCGATGAGACAGGCATCGACCCCTGGCACCCCAGCATGGGAGAGGATGACCTCACCGCAGTAGACCAGGACGGCCACCCCATCCGCGCGCAGTAATAGAGGCATGCGTGTACGGGAAACAGCTGCTCCTCGCTGCCGGTATTACGGCCCTCGCTGGTTGTGCCACCCATCATCATCTGGGTCCCTACGGCGGCCATAGCACGAACTGGTATACCCACCATGTCCATCGCGCAGAACTGGAGAATAAATGGTGCGACGGCATCCCAGCGGCGCGCCAGGAGATCAGCTACGTCAAGAACAACTGCACGCGCTCCTACCTGGGATGGGGGGATTACATGCACCAGCACCATCTACAGATTTACAACGACACCATGGGGTAAACTCTGCCAATCAACGCGCCCTTGGGGCGGGAGGTTTTCATGAAAATGCGTACATTCGCATGGATCGCCATCGCGGCCCTCCCTTTGGGGGGCTGCGCCAACAACCCCTATGCCAGCAACGCCACTACCGCGGACACGGGCGGCGGCGCCCTCCTGGGCGCGTTGACCGGGGCAGTGATCGGTAATCAGACGGGCGCGCCCCTGGCGGGTGCGGCCATCGGCGCCGGCGTGGGCGGCCTGGCCGGGTATGCGGTGGGGCATAGCGGGAGCCAGCAGCAGCAATACCGGCAGCCGCGGCCGGGATATTACGCACCGCCGGCGAATATGCCTTGCCCACCAGGCTATACCTGTGTTCCCACGGCCCCGCAATACCAGCAGCCGTGCCCGCCCGGGTATAGCTGCATGCCAAACCACTAAAGGACCTGTGCATGAAAGATTTTGAAACCGAGCGCTGTCCCGATCCGGTCATTCAGGTGATCGAGGGCGCTGGCACATGATCGGTCTGCCGCCGTGGCGAGCGGCTACCCTTTGTCCTGTCCCTACCGAAAAGCGCTGTCACGGCAGCAAACCAACCACCCAAGCCTTCATAAGGAGCATCTTTCTCGCCATGTTACCCGCTTGCGGTAAAAACGTTCTCGCCCGCATCGCTTTTTCGTTCATCGTCATGGCTGGCACGATGACCAACGCGAACGCCGGGCTGTTCGGCCACATCATCGAACATGCCGCTGCCTATGCGGCCGGCGGGGTGGCCGCACATGAAGTGGAAAGGCACCTGGATCAGCGCAACCAGGGCGAGCGGACCAATGCCGGCGGGGTCGCGGCGGAAGGCCGCTATGCCGTGGCGTTCCCTCTATCAGAGGCGGAGCCTAATCCCAGGCTGACCCCGGGTGCCCTCAACCCGGCGGTGACCCAGGCGAATATCCGCGAAACCATTTGCCGGCGCGGCGGCTATACCAAGTCCATTCGTCCTCCCGAGGATTACACGGAAAAACTGAAGCGCGAGGGCATCAGGCAATACGGTTATACCGATCACCGGTTACGGGATTATGAGGAGGATCATCTCATCAGTCTGGAAATCGGCGGCTCCCCGGATTCCCCCCGGAACCTCTGGCCGGAACCGCATCATGTCATCGGCGGCTGGGGAAGCTACACCAAGGACAAGCTGGAAAACCGCCTGCATGCGCTGGTCTGTCATGGCCAAATCAGCCTGGCCACCGCCCAGCATGACATCGCCACCAACTGGATTGCCGCCTACAAACAATATGTGGGCCCCCAACCGGACCAGACGCGCAGCCATCATGGTGGATACCAGTAACGCAATGCACGCCGTTTTCCTCGCGGGCTACCTTCTCATCGCGTCGGACCTGCCGTCAGACGGGACGTCCGACTAGACCCCATTCCGTAAGACCGTCCGACAACGCCCTATAACCCTGCTGACCATCGGATGCAGGGGGGTATGACATGCTGGACGAAGACAGCGACGAGATAGCCAACTTCTGGCGCTTCGCTTCACAGGATCCCAAGCTCTGGCAGCTCGACGGCAACGGCTTCTGGCCGATCCTGCTGATGCTCTTTCCCCCGCACGAAATCACCTTC
Organism: Pseudomonadota bacterium; assembly: GCA_021840785.1. The sequence continues at coordinate 4,909 of JAKBXD010000034.1, read as the reverse complement.
TGGATCGGCCTGACCACCATTACGGCTTTATTCGTCCTGCGCCACTTCGGCTATGGCGCTCAGGCCGCGGGGCGGCGAATCGTCCGCTTCATCGTTGGGAATCTGCGTCCCAGGGGGAAAGGATGAGCCTGGATAATCGCCTGACGCTGCGCATCACAGACACCCACCTGAAACGGGCCATCCGGGAACTGGAGTGCCGCGGCAAAGAGCGATCCCAACCCACCCAGCAATTCATGAAAACCGGACTGCTTGACCTGCTGCTCCGGCAACCGTTCCTGCTGGCCATCCAGGAAAGTGACGAGGAAGTCCGCGCCATCCTCACTCGCGTCCTCTGCGATAGCCGTTGCCTGGAAGTCCCGCTGCTCCCGACCCCGGCGGACCAGACGCAACCGGTTCTCCGGCCATTGGCTGGATCCATCATCGGCGGGTCGACATCGAAGGACTTGGTTGAAAAACCGTTCCTGGCGTCCCCCGCCATCCAGCCGGCACCGCCACCTCCGGAACGGAATGGGCTGGCATCCGCCACTGACGAAGCTACGGGGAATCCAGCGGTCAGGAATTCGGATCCCGCGTCATTACCGCAGCAAACTCCGTCGGCAACCTCCAGCAGGACCCAGCAAAAAAAGACCTCGGAGTCATCCGAAAGCCTCAGAAGTAAAATTGACAAGGCTCGCGAACTACAGCGTTTGCTCGGGTCCGGCCTCCAGAATCAGACCCCATCCAACCAAGAGGATTAACCCATGAGCATAACCTTGTTTTCCTGCGATGACGGCTTTGGCGACATCAAAATTTTGCATGGAGATCCCGACCACTGGTTCCGCCACACCTTGTCCTCCCGGGCACAATCCGGAGACTGGTATCAAGCGGGATTGGGCACCACGGCGGAAGAAAGCGCCGTTTATGAGACGGAAGGTGCCACCTTTACGGTGGGCGAGTCGCTCCAGGCGGAAGACACCCGCTTTTCGGATTATGCGGTGTCTCCCCTGAATCGGGTGCTGGTCGCCCATGCCTTGCACCACGCCGGGGCACGGGCACCTTTCGCCCTGGCCGTAGGGCTTCCTCTGAGAGACTATTTTCGCGCCAATGGCACACCCAACGAGGGGCGTATTGCCGCCAAGCGTAAAAACCACCTGACGCCGGTGCACCTGCGCACCATCAACGGTCCCGTGGATCTGCCCATACCCCAGGTAGTGCACATCCTGCCCCAGTCCCTGGTCGTCGCCATGAGCGCCGACATCGGGGACGAAGAGGACGCGCCGGTGGCGGTCGTGGATATCGGCTCGCGGACCACGGACATCACAGTGGTGCAGCAAGGGCGCGTCGATTTCACACGCTGCGGCACCTTGCCGGATCTCGGGGTGGCGGCCGCAATCGACCGGTTCCAGGGAGCCGTCGAGGATGCCACCGGCCAGCGACTGACCCGCAACGTGGCCCAGAATGCCCTCATCCACCAAAAGTCTATCAAACTCTATGGTCAGGCGGTCGCGGTGGACATCGTGGACCAGGCGCGGGCCAAGGCCATCCAGGCCATTGCCGCCAGCATGACCCATGGCGTCGAACAGCAGGCCCGCACCTTGGCGGATTGCGCGGCGGTGATCCTGATCGGTGGCGGGGCGTATCTGTTCGCAGACGCTCTCCCCTGGCCCCATGCCCGGGCGCATGTCGATCCGGTCTTTGCCAATGCCGACGCCTGGCATGCGCTGCTGGAGGCGCAGAACCCATGAGCGATCTCAGCCCTCAGGAGTCCACCACCCTGCCCGGCCTGGCGGATGCGTTGCAGCAGCATGTTCGCGGCCTCTTCGAGATCGATCGGGAAGAGCGGCTCCTGCACCACCGGCTCCTGAAGGAGGATTTCGTTCGGCGATTGCAAGAGGCCGCGCACGCCGTGGAAAAGGTACTCCAGCAACTGGGCGATACCGACGCCGACCCGCTCAAAACGCTCCTGGAATCCCTGGGGAAAGCCGTCGCCCACGCCAACGCGCTGGACACCAAACTGAACCAGCTCAAAGAGGAGATAAACCACCTCCAGCGGGATCTCCCCGAGGCGGCGAAATCCGTGCGTCAGTTTCAGGTGCTGGCGGAGGAAATCAAGGTGCGCCTGGAGCATCTCACCCAGGCGCAGAACCAGCACACCCAGACCACCCAGGGGGTGACCGGCAGGGTATTCCTGGGCGCGCTCCTGGGCAGCGGCATTGCCGCTTTGGGAGGGGTGTTTCTGATGTATTTCCTTCAGATCCATGGTCATTGACGGAGGATTCCATGAGTAACCCATCCGCAGTATTACACCGGACCGCCGCGGCACCCGATCAGCAAACCGCATCCGGCCTGACGGCCACCATGCGCCGCTTACAGGAGATCGAGAAGAAAACCGAGATTCAGACAGCGGTATTGGCCACGCTGGATGAGCGCTTGCGTGGCGTGCTGACGATTACCGGCGAAATCAGCCAGGCCATCATCGGCATCCTGGAGAAGCTTCACGAAAAGGGCGTGCGGCAGTATCAAGCGGCACTGGACCAGCTCCCACAGAAAATACGGGAAGTCACCGGCAGCGATAGCCTCGATCGCCTGGCCGACACTATCAAGGCCATCGAGGCACCGGTTGAGGCGCTCCAGGCCGCAGCGGAGAGCCCGGAGTGGATGAAAAAAATCCAGTCGATGGAGGAACGCACGGGCCGATTGGAGACGATGGGAAACCGGCAATCTGCCGAACTCGCCGATATCAAAGAGAAGTTGCAAGGCAATCAGAAAGCCATTGACGGGCTGTACAACGTTGTCATTGATATCGCGGAAAAAATTGATCGGGGGCACGACCATCTCCCCGCATAGGAAATGGTCAACTGCGCGAGGAGGAACCCTATCATGCCGACACCCGCATGGATGACCGAAACCAAATGGGCCGTGAAAGACCGCTGGCTCGATGTCCTGCCCCGCCTGGGGATCGACCCCAAATGTCTGTGTAATCGCCATGGTCCCTGCCCGGGTTGCGGAGGCACGGACCGCTTTCGCTTCGATCCCAAGGAAAAGGGCGGCACCTTCTACTGCTCCCAGGGCGGGGGCGAGCTACTGAGGGGAGACGGCTGCTCTCTTCTGGAACACGTCCATGGCTGGAACTTCAAGCACGCCATGGAAGAAGTGGCACGTGTGCTCGGCACCCTGCCAGTGGATTACGATCTCGCTCCGGCGCAGCGCGCAGCACCTGCCCAATCTGCCAAAACTTCGGCAAAGTCTTCCTGGAGTGAGAAGGACCCAAAGGAAGCCACGGAACGCGCGCGCAAGACGGTCACCAATCTCTGGCGGCAAACCTTGCCTTTGCGCGAGTGTCCGCAGGCCATGGCGTACTTCGAAAATCGGCACATTCCCTTTGGCTTGATTGCCGACGCTCAGGACCTCCGCGCGATATCTGACCTGTGCTACTGGATCCAGGGGAAGGACGGCAAGCCCCAGCAGATCGGTTCGTTCCCCGCCCTGATCGCCGTATGCCGGGGCCCCAACCACCAGGTCCTGGCCCTGCATCGGACCTGGCTGCAGCCGGATGGCAGCGGCAAGCTCATGCTGCCGGATCCGGAGCGGCCCGATGTCTTGCTGGACCCACGCAAACTCACCACGCCCATCGTTCGCAAGGTGCCCTTGCACATCGTACTCCGCCCAATGACGGCCGATGGCGTGCTGGGGGTCGGCGAGGGCATCGAGACCGCGCTTGCCGCCTCTTTCCTGCATAATGGCGTTGCCGTCCATGCCACGGTCAACAGCGGTAATATGGGCGGGAGAACGATCGACGATCGCCCGGACCGCATTCTGGGTGGTTATACGCCGCCACAGAGCTGCAGCAGGCTGATGGTTTTCGCAGATCCGGACCCCGCCGGCCTGGAGGCTGCCGGGCGGCTGCAACGCCGCATGCAACTCACGCGCAAGGAAATGGCCGTGGAGATTCGCACGCCCCGCATCGAGGGCGACTGGAACAACGTCCTGGATCTCGCCGCGCAGCAATTTCCGCAACGCATCGATGACCGGCGCCGGGGCATGGGCCTGGAACCCGGCCCGAGCCTGCCCGTCATCGTGCCGCAGATTCTGCGACCCGCTCACCCACGGGAACCTACCCACCAAGCATCTCCAGCCACGCACACCCCTGGCAGAAGACGGTGATGGAAGGCGTTGGAGGATGCCAAGCCGTCAGCCACTGACAACGGCGGGCCTGGAGCCATTGGGATCAGGCCCTCTGCTGACGGCCTTTGCGACAACCTTGCCCCATGCCCTTGCCGACTCACGGGAAATGGCTATGCCTGCACCTTAGTGTTAGCTCAATACCCAGGGCTTTCATGACCGCAAGCATCGTCTTTAAGGGTAAATTACCGTGCTCGCTAGACGATACTACGGGGGTTACAAAGGGTCGGCTGCACGGCACTATCACCGAGTAAAGCACTTTCGCCGGTAAAAGGGCGATAAAAAAACCCGGCGAAGCCGGGCTGATCGTCTAAACTAGAGATTTGTAGCATAGAAAATTCGGAATAGGCGGACCCGCGAACGCTGTCTTATTTTACAACGATCTTGCCAAACATGCCCGTTGCCGCATGACCAGGGATCTGGCACACGTAGTAGTATGTGCCCGCTGCCGGGCGCCAGGTGAAGTCCGTGTATCCGAACCCCCCACTCTTGGGAACCGGACTAAATCCCGTACCTGCGATAATGGGGTTGATGACCGGCATAACTGCATAAGGCGGTCCCTTCTTGGTAATGTCTAAACTATGACCAAATCCCTTGTTGGTGTTGATGAAGGTGATATCCACGGTGGCGCCTGCGGGGATATCCAGGGTCGGATTTTTGACGTCATGAATTTCAAAGCTGGGGAATGGAAACCCCGGAAGGACGGCTGCCGCGACCACATGCACGGTTTTGCCGCTATAGGTTACCG
>JAKBXD010000358.1 GCA_021840785.1 Pseudomonadota bacterium | reverse complement strand
GAGGGAGCACGGCTGTCCACTGGAGGCGAAAGTCTATGATACGGTTAACTATTGATGACCAGGAGATCACCGTTCCCGAAGGGACGATGATCGCAGACGCGGCTGCTAAACTCGGCATCGATGTCCCCGTCTACTGTTACCACGAAGCCTTGGGCCCGCTGGGCGCCTGCCGCATGTGTCTGGTGCAGGTGGAGAAAATGCCGAAATTGGCCACCGCTTGCACCACCGCTGTAGGGGAGGGCATGGTTGTCCACACCAAGAATCCGGCCGTCGACAAGGGCCGTAAGGGGGTGTTGGAGTTTCTTTTGATTAACCACCCCTTAGACTGTCCCGTGTGCGACAAGGGCGGGGAATGCTTTTTGCAGGACTACACCTTCCAATATGGTCCGCCTCAGGGGCGTTTCCAGGAGCCGAAAATTCAAAAAGTCAAGGACGGCCCCATCAACGAGTTCATCTTGGTTGACCAGGAGCGTTGCGTACTCTGTCAGCGGTGTGTGCGCTTCATGGGCGAGTACGTGGGCGAGCCGCAACTGTTGCTGGATGGCCGTGGCGTTGAGACGGTGGTGGCTACGGTGGATGGAAAACCGGCCACCAGCCAATTTTCTGGCAACGTGATTGACCTCTGTCCCGTGGGCGCGCTCTTGTCGGTGCCCTATCACCACAAGGCACGACCCTGGAACATTGAACGGGAAGAGGCGGTCTGCACCCTCTGTCCGGTGGGTTGCACGACCCTCAATACGGGCCGCGATGGCCACATCGTACGGGTCGAGGGACGGCCGGTCCCCGATCGGAGCTGGGGCTGGCTCTGCGACCGCGGACGCTTTGGGTATGACTTTGCGATTCATCCCGACCGTCTGACGAGTTCCCTTCTTAACGGGCAGCCGGAAGCGGCAGCGCGCACTACTCGGCAGGTGGGACAGTGGCTTTTTGACGTGGTCAATGAGCACGGCGGTGAATCGGTGGCCTTCGTGGTGGGCGGATTGCATTCCACCGAAGAGGCTTACCAATTGCGGCGCTTTGCCGAGGACGTGGTGGGAACCTCGCGGTTGGCGGTGAGCCGTCTTGAGGCGGGATATCTCCCGCGGGGACTGAACGGCACGTTTGAGGACATTGACCAGGCGGACGCCGTGGTTTTGGTCGGGGCTGACCCCTACGAGGCGGTGCCGGTTGTGCACTTGAGGCTTCGCGACCGCGTGCGGGCCTTCCCCGGTCTTAAGCTCATGGGGGTGGCACCGCGAGACTTGGGTCGGGAGACGCTCTCGGTGGACACGGTGGTCACCCATGTCGGCCACGAAGCGGCCACCTTGGCAGAGGCTTTAAAGCAGGTCGCCGGCGATGATCCTTCGGTGGCCGCTTTACATGCGCCCGAGGTTCCAGGACTGGACCAAGCGTCAATCGAGCCCTTGGCCAAGGCGTTGACCGAAAGCGAACATCTGGTGCTTCTCTGGGATGGCCTGGAAGCGGATGTGGAAGCGGTGCTGGTCGCGTTAGCACGGGTGCGGGGCGACAAAGCGACCCGGGTGCTGCCGACTTGGGGGCCAAGCAACTGGCGGGGATTTGAGCGTGCGGGATTCTCGGCGCGTCTTAACGATCTCACCCAAATTCTTCACGATGCCATCGACGGAAAGATTCACATGTTGGTGGTGTGGGGCGCGGATTTGATGCGCGAGTACCCCGACCGGGCATTGGTTGAGGCGGCCTTCGAGAAAGTGCCGGTGTTGGTGGCCGAAGGTCTCTTTGCTCCGTTGGGGCAAGAGCACTTTCAGGCCATTCTGCCGCAAGCGGCGCCCGGCGAGGTGTATGGGACCTACGTGAACATGGAAGCCCGCCTGCAGGTGGCGATGCCGTCGGTGCAGCCTCCCGGCCAAGCCCGTCCGACTAAGACCTATGTCACCACCTGGGCCCATGCTTTGAAGAAGAGCTTGCCCCTTCCTGAGGACTGGGACCCGTATGACGACAATTCTGGGGACTTGTTGCCTGAAGAGTCGCTGGATGGGTTGGAGGTTCGCGCCTTGGGAGCCATTGATACACCCGAGGCGGGCGCAGTCGAGGTGATTAGCGGTTCTTTGGTGATCGAAAACGGGATTCCGTCGGACATTTTGAAGCCCCGCATTCCGAGCTTTCCTGGACGGATTAGTGCGGACCTGGCCGAGCGGCTAGGGATTCACGAACACGGCACGGTACGGGTGTCCCGAAACCAGCGATCGCTGGCCGTCCCGGTGGCTGTGGATCCGCAGCTTACACCGGGGCGCATCTTTATCCCGTTGGCGAGTGGGCCACTGGCCGTCAATCAAATTGGCCTCGGGGCTGCTAACGTCACCGTTCAAGAGGAGGTTCCGAGCGCATGATTTGGTTGTCTGTGCTCTTCCTAGTCATCAAGATTGTGCTGTTGATCGGTATCTTGATGGGTGGTTTCGCCTATACCATGCTGTTGGAACGGCGCTTATTGGGTTTCTTCCAACTCCGTTTAGGTCCCAACCGGGTTGGGCCCATGGGGTTGTTCCAGCCGATTGCTGACGGCTTAAAGATGATGATGAAAGAAGATTTGATGCCGGCTGGGGCGGACGCCATCGTGTATAAGCTGGCGCCGGTAATTACGCTCTTCGCCGCCTTATGCGTGGACGCGGTGATTCCCTTCGGGAAGCCTTTGCACTTGTTCGGTCTG
>JAKBXD010000357.1 GCA_021840785.1 Pseudomonadota bacterium | reverse complement strand
CTTCAATGCCCAGGCCCAGCTCTCCCATACCACTCTCAAAAACGGTACTATCTTTCACGGCGCACTCCTCGTTGCTCATTGGTCGGCAAACCCTTTGTAGCAACAGTGCGCCACCTTGCTCAAGTCACTTGTAACCTGCCCGTACACCACTTTCGATCATAGCTCCGCGCTTTTGCGCCCTCTCGAAGCGCTGGTTAGGCATTGGTGTTGCCATTGGATATGAACCACTCTACAACGGCAGACACGACAAGAATGCCTTTAGAGTCCACAACCTCAATCGGTATTGATGCAGATAGGCGTCCACGGGAGGCTAATTCAGTAGCCCAACCAACTACGACATCTTCTGCCAGCGAACACCGGGACGAAACCCGCCCTGTAGCGGGCTTACGGAATTTGGCCTCGATCTTACGAACGACAGGAATGAATCCCTTGATGTGACCAAAATTTCGCAGCAGGAATTCTCCAGAGCCGGCCTCGGCCACGGCCAGAAGTGCGCTGCCATGAACGGTGCCAAGGTGGTTGGCGTATTTTGGACTTTCTGGGAGGCTGACCAAGAATCCATTTTCTGGCCCGACCAATTCCAAGCCAATTAGTTGGTTAAACGGTAACTGAGATATATCCACCGGCAGGGTTCTCCCGTAAGCCTAACACCTGAGTCAGGGATGCCGGACCTGACGCTCACGAAAACAACAGGCAGGACTGACCGGCACTCCCTGCACGCAATCGTTAAGTGTTTCGATCGTTTTGGTTGGCCAGTCAGCGGTTCACGTCTACGACCACGCGTCCCCTCACCTCGCCGTTGAGCAGCTTCGACGCGAGGGGCAGCACGTCTGTCAGACCGACTTCTTTGCTGATCGTGGCTAGTTTCGAGACATCAAGATCGCTGCCCAAGCGTCGCCATGCTTCAAGTCGCTCACGCCGGGGGCACATCACGCTGTCAATGCCAGCCAGCGTCACGCCGCGCAGAATGAACGGTGCGACGGTGGCCGGTAAATCCATTCCGCCCGCCAGCCCGCACGCCGCGACGATACCCCGGTATTTGGTCGTCGCGCAGACATTCGCCAGCGTGTGGCTGCCGACGACATCCACCGCACCGGCCCAGCGCTCCTTGCCCAAAGGCTTACCGGGCGTCGCGAACGTCGCACGATCCAGCATCTCCACTGCACCCAAGCTCTTGAGGTATTCGGTCTCCGCCGGTCTACCGCTCACCGCGACGACAGTGAAACCAAGCCGAGTCAGAACCGCCGTCGCCACGCTGCCCACGCCGCCTGCCGCGCCGGTCACGAGAATCTCCCCGTGTTCGGGTTTGACGCCATACCGCTCCAGCGCCAGCACGCAAAGCATCGCGGTATAGCCCGCAGTGCCAATGGCCATCGCCTGCTGCGGCGTGAACTGCCTCGGCAGCGGCACTAGCCAGTTCCCGTTCAGACGCGCCTTCTGGGCCAAGCCGCCCCAATGCGTTTCTCCGACCCCCCAGCCATTGAGAATCACCGCATCGCCCACCTCGTAATCGGGGTGCGTCGAGTGCTCCACCGTGCCGGTCAGATCAATGCCGGGCACCATTGGAAACCTGCGCACCACCGGCCCCTTGCCAGTAATGGCCAGCGCGTCCTTGTAGTTGAGCGTCGAATGGCTCACCCGCACGGTCACATCGCCATCGGGCAATCGCCCCTCGTCGAGGTCCGTCAGTGAGGTGCGGTAACCTGCTTCGTCCTTCTCAATTAAGATGCCTTTGAACATGGGATTTGTATTACTCCGTTAAAGCTAGATGAACCGCCAGCGAGAAGAGCCTAACGTTCAAGGTAACCGGCGCTGCGCGGCTTTAGCAGTCTGAATGGCGTCAATGCGCCGCTCTAAGGCAACAATTCTTTCGTTCTGGGCATGAATTACACCGTTTGCCTCTGATAGCTGGTGTGACACTGCTTCTATTTCGGCCTTGACCTTCTCTTTGTCTCCAGAGGACCCGACTACGTTAATCAGCATGAGAAGAAAGCCACTAAGCCCTATCGTAAGCGCATAGCCGACAATCTTTTCAACGGTCTCAACGACTTTCCTCTTCGCAACCCGACCGTCAATAACAAGAAGGCGAGTGAATCTAAGATAGCCCACGCGTATTTTGTCCAATGCACTAGGCTCACCGTCAACGCTTGTGCATTCCATGTAGGAAATAAAGGCTCGCCAATGGCTTTGAAGTTTGCGTGAGGAATGTAGCGCTTTCGGCTTAACTATCCAGTCCAAGACGATGGAATCCTCACGTTGGCAAAAATCCTTTGTGTTGGCGGGAAACAGTGTGCATACAACGGTTCCTACATCAGTCCGTTCGTAGCGAAGGGTGCCGCCTCTTTCCGTTAGACGCTTGTCTTGTTTTTGCGGGAATCCACCACCTTGAGGCTCAAACGTTTGAACATGATCAATGGGACGATTGCCGAAGAAGACCTCAAATACTCTCTTGTCAATGCCTCCCATTGCACCGCCTTTAACCGCGTAGAACGAATAGAAGTTTGAAAAATTCTTCGCTCTTTCGTCGGCGTCGCGAGCTATCGTCAATTTTGGTGTATGAGCGTGTTCTAACATAGCTTAGGCGGCGTTCTGTTGATCATCCGGCAGGGTTTCATTAGCCGGTAATCCATCGATGAATTTCATTCCCGCAAAGAGATCACGCACT
>JAKBXD010000356.1 GCA_021840785.1 Pseudomonadota bacterium | reverse complement strand
CTTGGGAGGGCGCCCACGGCGCACAAAATTGGCAGGGAGCGTAGGCACTTCGGGTACTTTGACCTCCGGTTTTTCGAGTTTATGCGCGCTCCGTTCCTCAGCAACCTGTTTCACCGCATCGTCCACTGTTTCTACAATCCGCGCTGGCGTGGACAGGGTAACATTCCCAAACACCTCCAACAGCACGTCGGAATGACGCTGGAGCGCGGCTAGGTCAGCGATCTCCCCTACCGACTGGTACATCGCCCCTTTACGAACGAACCGTGTGCCATGCAGCGCGGCGAAGGTCAACCCCTGACGCCACCAGAGATTGTGGATCATGGAGTTCTTTTTTATGGTTGCGACAATCATGGTATCCCCCCGATAAAGCTACACACAAGGTACCACAGCCGTCAAGAAAGGCAAGGATCGCCGCGATAATTGGTTAAAGCATACCCAACCCCATCAACGCGCCACGCAGCGTTAAGTATTCATTTACGCCTTCCACGGGCACTCCGCCCCCGTCATGGCCCCCATATACCCGCGCCAGCAACGGAACCCCAGCATTCCGCCCCTCCTGAATATGTGCCCAACGGTCGTCAATAAACGCCAAGGGCCGCAGGATACACAGCCATTCCTCTTTCGTCTTCTCACCATTCTTGTGACCGGGGGCCACGCTCTCCGCCTGGTACATCGTGACGCCAGGGAACCACTGCGCCAAGGCTCGTTCTCGGTGCCCGACGGCGTGAGTCGGAACCGATGTTACTGCAACGACTTTGCGTCCTGTATTAAGCAACGCCTGCACAGTTTCTACCGCGCCCGGCAGCGGGGGGATGCTCCCCCAGACCAAGCCGTCCCTGTATCGTTCCCATACTAGGCTCGCGGCAGCTTCCGGTAGCCCATACCGCTTGGACATGGCAAAAGAATCTGTCTGCTTCGTCGGGCGAAAACCCAAAACACACTCAGCTACGGTCTCCCAATGTCCAACAAAATCCAGCAGCACTCCGTCTACATCCAGCGCAATCATTAGGTTTTCCTCGCAATCACAGCGTAGTCGCCTTTTCTGGGATACACCACTTCCACCTGCCCAAAACCTGCTTGCTCCACTAGGAACGACAACAGCCTCGGAGGAACAGGGGCAATGTGGGTCGGGTCCGTCAGGAAAGACTCGTAGCTTTCCCAATCCGTCACATGCGGGGTTTCGAGAATAAGAAGCGAGTCAGCACCCATTGCAGCGTGCAACCGCTCAATAAAAACGGGAAGCTCCGCACGCGGCAGATGTTCCACCATGTGAAACGCGGTCGCAAGGATTATGTTATGAAGAGGACCTTGTGTGTCGATATACTCCAAAGCCGTTAATGAGGTCCGGTAAACACATGCCTTCTCGTTGCGAAAACTACCTCTTTTGCACATATCATCGTCGGGTTCTATCGCAGTAATGAGCTTGGCCCCCCACTCCGCCAAAAGATCAGTCCATTCGCCCCGACCGGCACCAAAATCAATACATTTGGTATACCCGCTATCCTGAGATGCAAGGTGAGTACGCACCCATGCCTCGTAGAACCGAAGCTCGGCTTTTACTTCCTCACAAGAACCGCGAAATCGGTCCTCAAACGCTCGATACCAGATCATTACTCACCCCGCATATCCAAGCGAATCTCCCTCATGCGACTAAAATTGCGAAAGCACGCGAGGCCGAAAAGTAGCATAAACACAAACGAGCCTACCGTATATGCAAAGTTGCCCTCACTAAGAAAGCCGACGAAGAGAAACAGAGTGATAAGCATTAAGACAAACGTGGCCGACGCCGCGAGCATCGCCCGCACATACAGCACGCCGCCAGCCACCCGATTTGAATAGTCGTTCCGATCCATCTCCTACCCTCCTAATTCAAAGTGCCATAGCTGCCGTCCGGCTCGCCATCCGTATGTGCCAAGTATTCCAACTGCCCGACAATAGAAATGCCTGCCGGAGTCATACTGTACTTCTCAAACACAACGGTCAGTGCTGCGAAATAATCGGTAGCCGCAATCAGCCGCACCGCGCTGCCGATGTTCACCGCGAATACAAACAGTGCATCGCTTCCGTCGTCACTGTCGTTCAACACCGCTGGATCAATGATCCGAAGTCCCATCCTGTTTCTCCTTATCCAACTGTGAGTACAGTATACCACGACGCGGTACTACGGTCAAGGCCGGTACACCATGCGGCGCAGCGGAATGGGAAATATACGGTAGTACCCATTAAACCTGGCGTTGTCCGCCTCCGACGCACTCTCGTCAAAATAGCTCAGTTTCTCCCGCATCGCCGCCTTCATGAAACTCATCCGATGGAAAATCCCACCTGGGCCGACATACAGAAGCTGCGCGGGTACTTCGCCCATATCCACAAAGCCTAAGTTGTGAAACGACGCGCCGGTCGCGATACGCGGGTCAGTATAGCTCACCAACATGGACTTACTGTCATAGTAATTACGCAAGAAGAACTGGAACATCCGGGAGAGCCCTCCGGCAACAGAGCCCGCGAACGCTACGCGGCTGATCTCAAATACACCACTGCGGAGGCTGACACCCATCACGCCGACCAAAGTGCCCTCAAGCGCCAACCCGATATACCAGGTGCTACGTGCGAAACCTTGTAGGTGGTACATCTCCAAGAAAGCCCTTGCATCGTCCGTGTCAATAGCTTGCAC
>JAKBXD010000355.1 GCA_021840785.1 Pseudomonadota bacterium | reverse complement strand
GCAGGGCGGGCTCCACTTTTGTCTCATGTTTCATTGCGGGATCGCCAAGCTGGTAAGGCACGGGGCTCTGAACCCCGCACGCGCAGGTTCGATTCCTGCTCCCGCAACCAATTTTTTCAATTCTGTCGTGGTGTCCCGTGTGTTTCAGAGAAAATCCCCGGCTCATGTTTGAGTGCTTGCATTGTGGCGGCCAGTTCTGGCTATGGGATCCACACCATGATAAACTCACCCTAAGAACTTACGGAGGTTCGTAATGGGACTACGTACGTGGAAAACTCATCAGCGCGATCGCTGGAATGCATGGCCCTGGCGTCAACGGGCGTGGACGCTCAACGCACTCATCGTAGCCAGTGGCATCGCCACCGGTTTCGGTGCGAGTGATCCCATCCCGTTCTGGAGTGGGATCTTTGCAGGCCTGGGTGGCGCAATCACGGGACTCCTCGCTAGTCAACGTGTGCGATTGCATCGGCGCTCCCGAGACGCTAGAATCCGGTGATGCGTACGAAATAGCCTCGTCTCTACCTTTACACCCCGCCGCTGGCGGGGTTTTCGTTTCGGCTCACGTTCATTAACCCTAAGGAGTGAGACTCATGCAAATCGTCGATGAGACGGGCAACGTCTGGCAGACGCTGTCCTTAGCCGAGGCGTTCCAGTCAGATGAGACCTCAAATGGTCAGGCGTTTGACATCTTGTCCTCGACAGCGGTTTCCGTGTTTGCCCGTCGCCAGCCTCCGTGGTCCCAAGAAGCAAACACCCCTCTCGAGCTTCACGAGGACAGTGCTCCCGACGGCCGTGTCTTTCGTGTAACAACGCTGGCGCAAACAACCCGGTTCACAGTGACAGTCCACCCAGATGCCACCGCGACGGCAGCGGACATTGACCGGATGTACGCGCAGATCCGCGCGGTCCTGGACATGATTCTCCACGGCGCTCAGGAAGACCCAACTATCGCCGATCGTCTGGCCGACGCCTACCATATTCATCCATGGATTTGTAATTTTTGTTCCGCCGCATTTGCACATTGGGCTGACGCTCAGGCGCATGAACGGACGGTTCATCTCGGTTGAGATGACATCTGCCCACCTTTACACCCCGCCGCTGGCGGGGTTTTCGTTTCGGCTCTCGTTGATGAACCCTAAGGAGTGAGTCGTCATGAGTGTAACGATTCCCGTCTATGACCTCCGTATCGTGCGTACCACCAGTTTTCGGACCGAGGCCAAGCAAATTAACGGGCCCGAGGACGCGGCCGCCATCCTATCCGGGTATCTCGCTGACGCAGATCGCGAGCGCTTTGTCGTGATCACCCTCGATGCCAAGCACCGGGTCACGGGCCTTCACACGGCGGCTATCGGCACGTTGGATCGCGTGGAGGTTCATCCTCGCGATGTCTTTAAAATTGCGGTGCGTCTCAATGCGGCGGCGATCATCGTGGGGCACAATCACCCGAGCGGCGACGTCACCCCCAGTGAGGAAGACGCGCGCTTAACCCGGCGGGTCTTTGACGCCGGCATCCTTTTGGGGATTCCGCTGTTGGACCATCTGATCGTGGGAGACGGAGACGACTACGTGAGTTACCAAAGCACGCCGACGCGGTTTCCCGGGGTGCGGGCCGCTGAGTCTCGGTAGCCCACCCGGTCCCATCTGCTCTGCCCCGCCGCCAGCGGGGCTTTTTTTGTCTCGATTTGTTTCGATTTCACCTACACTCAAAGGAGCGATGCCCCATGTCGACCTCTTTACACCCGACGTTTCTCACCATGGAACGGGAAATGAACCAAGCTCACTTCGAACGCCCCGAGGTAATCCGGAGTCTTCTCGTCGCCTTGTTGGCCCGCCAGCACATTGTCTTGCTCGGACCGCCTGGGACGGGAAAATCGCGGCTAGTGCGCGACCTCTGTCAACGGATTGTCGGCCATTTCTTCGAGTGGCAGTTGACGCGGATGTCCACGCCCGAAGAACTCTTCGGCCCGATATCTCTCCAAGGGCTCCAACAAGACCACTACCGCCGGATTGCGTCCGGGAAACTCCCCGAGGCGGATATCGCCTACTTGGATGAGACGTTTAAGGCCTCCTCGGCGATCTTAAACACACTTTTAGCCGGCATGAACGAGCGGGTCTTTTACAACGACGGCCAAGCAATTCCCATGCCGCTTCAAATGCTGGTCGGAGCCTCGAATGAACTCCCGGAGGATCGGGAAGAACTCGGCGCGCTCTGGGATCGGTTCTTGATTCGTCACGTCGTGGGTTACGTCAAGGATCCCGGATCGTTTACCGCACTCCTCGGGGCCGTGGCCAAGCCAGCGGCGAAAACCACCGTATCTGTAGCAGATCTGGCTCAGGCCCAACAGGCCGTGGCGCAAGTGGATGTGACGGCCGTCCTGCCGTTTATCGCCCAACTCCGGGGCGAGTTGCTCAAGATGGGGATCGTGGCCTCGGACCGCCGCTGGCGGCAAAGCGTCGGGGTCATTCAAGCCCAAGCCTGGATGAACGGGCATGCCGTGGCAGACGCCAACGATGTCACGATTCTCCAACACGTCCTCTGGGACGAGCCGGATCAACGGCTCCCCGTCGCCAAGGCAGTCCTAACGCTGATTAGTCCCTTCGACCAAGAGGCGCAAGACATCCTCGACGATGCCAAAGATGCCTACTTGCGGGCTTTGAGTACGCCTGAGGATACGCAGCAA
>JAKBXD010000354.1 GCA_021840785.1 Pseudomonadota bacterium | reverse complement strand
TGTTCGGCCATTCCGTACAGCACAGCGTTTTGAAATCGCTCTCGAAATAGCCAGAGTGTTGGAACGTGATATTTTTGAGCCTCTGTGGTCAATTGATCCCATTCCACCCCATCGCCGCCCTTCCCTAAGTCTCATTATATCGATTTGTTATGCAGTTGATCAAAAGAGGCGATCCCGTGGTTAGATGGGCACGTTGATATGATCTACATCCACCGCAGTTGGTCAGTTCCTGCATTCGCTACCTGCGCCGACTTCACGGCGTCATGTGTCATAGGAATCGTGAAGACTTTGGATCCGCTGAGCAGATCCTGGACGGGAACGATCTCAATGACCGGATAGTGCGCGTCATAGAGCGGGTGGGTATACGTGCCCGCTGTCGTTGCCTCTTTAAGCATTTCTTTGGTGGGTGGCTTCAGGGTGAGCAGCACGCCCAGAGCCGCGCCTTCACGGGCCATATCACCGCGTAAGGTGGCTACCGTCGCCCGGTTGACCTTGCCCGACTTGGCTTGAAAGAGCACCTTCGCAACAGACTGCGGACCCGTCACGAACGAGGCCCAGCCATCAATGCCGCGATCAGCGCCTTTCTTTTCGTGAATCCGCGCGCGATTGCGGGTATACGTGAGAATCGCCCACTTTTCGAACTCTTTGCGCGTTTTGTCGTGGGGATCGTGGGCGAGTGCTTCGGCCGCCGCGAGATCCTTCGGAATCCCGTGGGTGACAATGTGATCCATAAGATCCGCGCGTTGTTCGGGCGGCGTGCTGTCTTCTAACCGTTTGAGAATGAGGCTGATCGCTTGGTAGGTGATGTCGATCCCAAACCAGCGGCGCCCCAAGCGTTGCGAGACGGCCACCGTCGTTCCACATCCGCAATAGGCATCCAGGACCGTATCGCCGGGATTGCTACTGGCCTGAATGATACGCTCGAGCAAGGATTCCGGTTTTTGGGTGGGATAGCCAAGACGCTCTTTAGCACTATTAGTCAAAATGGGGATCTCCCACCAATCAAACGGTATGCGACCCAATGGATGCATTTTTTGATATTGTTTACTGCCTACTTGTTTAGGAGTTCGAGATTTATGCGGAGAAGAATACGGTTCGCGAACGGCGTCAACGTTAAATGTCCATGTAGAGCTTTTGTGGTAGAAGAAGATAGTATCGTGCTTTTTGGAAAAGTGGCGATGGCTGGCACCGCCGGATCCATAACACCATGCGATCTCGTTAGTATAGTGTCCTCCCTGACTCACAAACACCGCATCTAAAATGAGCTTCAGATAGTGGCTGGCCGTGGGGTCGCAATGCAAATAGAAACTCCCAACCGGCTTGAGCACTCGATGAATTTCGGTGATACGAAGCGCCATGTGCACGAGATACGCCAGAAGACCCCCGGCTCCCAGTACGGCACGATATCCTTGGATTAGAGTGACCGTTTGCATGGAAAATCGGCCGTCGGCATTGGTGAGAATTTCCTCAAAACCCCGATCCGCCTCCGGACCCCATTGCCAGGTGTCCATGAAGGCTTGCGCCTGGGCCACATCGTCGTGGCCGATGTTGTTGTAGATTTGGAAGTAGGTCCGTTTGGAGTTGAACGGGGGATCGATGTAGCACAGATCGACGGATTCACTGGGAATCCGCTGACGTAAGACGTCCAGATTGTCCCCATAGAACAAGTAGTTTTTGTTATCAGAGATGGGAATGAGCATGGAGTACACTCCTTTCGGTGAGAGATGATTCGCCCAACCCCTGCCGGCCTGGATGGGCCAACACCCAGAGCTTGCGGCCATCATTGGAAAACCACGGCCACGGCAGGAGGTTCAGCGTCCACTGTGCACTGCCTAAGAGCGCCCACCAGAGCCACAGAGCGGGCCACCCCGCGAACGCGAGCAGTAAGACCAGACTCTCGGCCACCGGCGCCGCCCAGAGCGTCCAAGCCACCTGACGCGCGCTCAGCCCATCTACCCGAATTCGGACCCCCACCGCGACGATATGTTTGACCACGACACCCTCAAACCGGCCACCACAGGCAAGAGTTGTGAGGACATGGGCCGCCTCGTGGGCGATCACCAAGACAATCGCGACTCCCATCAAAACGAACATCGATTTTCTCTCCTTCGTTTGTCGCCTGTTCAAGACCCGCTAACCTGTCGCCAGCGGGACGCTGGAGAACAAAAAAGACCCCCAATCCGTGAAGGGGTCAGGGGTGTTGGTACTCGAATCAATCAAAGGAAGGCCAAATCAGTCCGCCCAGTCGTGGCGGTAACGCGGCATCGGCTCGTCATGGTGAAGGGCCCGACGGACCTGTTGGCGATACCGCCGTTCTTCGACGCGCCGGCGATATTTTTCTTTCTTGCCGTATAACCGTTTTGGGGCATGGGTATCGACATCTTGCGGGCGGAGCTCGACCCAAAAGCACGCCGAGAGCGTGCGCCACCGACGGCGGCGCCAGAGGCGTTGGGTGGAGCGATGGTGTCTGCGGGTGTGTTGGTGCTGATGCATCGCCGGATCCCTCCCGTTTTGGTGTGCAACACAAGGTGTTAGGACTTCCGAGCCGCCTTCTTCGGTGTCTTCGGCGTCGAACCCGTGGCGGCGACTTCTATGTTAACCGTCAACACAATCCCGTCAGCGGGGTAACTCTCCACCAGGGCCGCCAGACCGTTTAACAGATCGGCCGTTTGGCGCCGCGTCA
>JAKBXD010000353.1 GCA_021840785.1 Pseudomonadota bacterium | reverse complement strand
CTGTGGCGACGCGGTGCGCAGGGCAGGGGCTTGGCGCGGCTCTCATCCTCGATGCCGCTGCACGCGCCGCACGGGCCGAACCGGCGATCTTCGCCCTCATTGTCGATGCCAAGGACGACAATGCAGAACGCTTCTACCGACACATGGGGTTCCGGCCGCTGGTCAGCCGTCCATCAAGTCTGTACTGGCCCATTGCCGAAGCAGCGCGACGGCTCTCTGCGTGAACTATGCGGTTTGGGCTTCATCCACCGAGAACTGTATCAGATGGGGGCTTCCGTAGCCAGCGGCAAGCGCCTCGCGGTGGGGAGCATGGCGGGCGTCGGGAGGTCCGGCTTGGCACGATGGCGGCGGTGATGGTGCCGGGGTTCGAGGCCCTGGCGGCGCTGCTTTCGGTGCTGTCGCGGGGTGCTGATGGGGGAAGGGTATTCCGGATACTTTCCGGAAAGTATCCGGAATACCTGGCGGAAAATGCGGTGCCTTGCAGGGGGGAGAGAGCGTTATAGGCCGTGGCAAGCCATGCGCGGTCATACCGCGCGGGCGTTGGCAAGGGGGCTGCGGCCCCCGTTGCATCCCCGGCGAGGGCTGCCCCCATCCGGTTCATGTTTAGGCGGCCTGTGCGCTGGCGGGCGCGGGGTGTGTGCGGGGGTTTCTGTTACCTTATAGGCAATAAGGTAACAAAAGCTACTCCGGACATAAGCTGAACAGCCTCTAGGAAAACCGGAGCGATTCACCCACATTGCCGTCAAGGTGAAAGGGTTGTTCTGGAGAATATGCTTATGCTGATTCTGGTTGATGGGAAGGATGCCAAACAAAAAGCGCAATCAATCTTTCATGACAATATGAAAGCTGCCCTGAAGTGCGAGGGGGAGAAGAACATTCGTTGTCCCAGCAGGAATTTTAACGCGATCGTCTACTCGGCAGGCGAGGGAAAAATTTGGTTCTCCTACCGCATTGGTTGTAAATTGCCTATTCCCCGTTATTTGAATTCGTTTGGGATCTACGCCCCCCAGCAGCCTTCTCAGCGGATGGTCGTAGAAATCAATGTTCCATACGATTGCAACACGGTTAAGGTCGCCGGATTTTTTGCCAAAGACACTGATACCGGCGAAATTTTTCTAATGCACAATGGTCGCATTGGGGGAGGCAAAAAGGGGGTCACGAAGAAGAACTTCTTATGTTCTTGCAATAAAGATTCCGTCGATTTCAGGAATGGCGCGAAGCCCCTGTGCGGCATCAAGGTGGCCAAAGTGAACTCTTCCAATATCCTCGAGGACATATCTAAGTTTGTCAAAAATGTCTATGATTTTAAGAATAAATATTAGTATAATAAATATATATTATTTCTTATCATTAAATCCCTTGCACGTTTCAGGGTATTGTTTACACCATACCACTCTGGCAGCGGCCAATCTTTGGCGTACATCAATAATTTGTGGATCGTGATCTAAAAGAGCAATGGGATCTTCCTCTGAAGGAGGAACGCCTGGCGGCGGCTTCATGATATAAGGTTTAATATAATCGTTTAGCCGCTGCGTTAGACCAAAAATCTGATACAAAATAACTTGTTTTGGAATTTTTATTGTTCCAGCGTACGGATAATTAAAAGAAGTCAAAGCATCTTGATTATTAAAAAAATATATTTGTAATATACGAACTTGTCTTTCTTGCTCTTGTGTTAAAATTTTAGGCCATGAAGGGTCAAATTTCAGCGCATCAGGATTATCCATCTCAAGAATAGTATTATAAACTTTATTTATTTCTTCCTGCTCCTGCATTGAATTATTATCTTGCGAAAGCGCAATGCCCGATGTAAAAAGCGAGTTTATTAATAAATAAAAAACAATTATGCTTATTGCTTTCATTTCTGTATTATCTTTCTTCTGTAGTAAAGATTTTTCCTTAAAAGCATATAGCTGTTTATTTTCCCCTTTGGCAAGGAAAATTGGCATCCGCTCTGCCAGCGCTCTGAACCAAACAAATGAGTCATATGATATGTTGCCAAGTTAGCCGAGAAGCCGATGAGCGGCTGTGTTATTTGTTTGAATCTTAGCAATATTCTTAATCCAGAGACGAAAGCCTCAGAGCTTCCGGATGCTGTTTGGTTTAAGTTATGCTGCCATAGGGATGGCTTCCTGCATAGGCCCAAGTACACGGTCGGTCGATTCTCGGCCAAATTTTCGAACGTAAGATGAACTGTCTGGTTCAGGCTGGCTCAGTCTGACACGATGCGGAGTTGAGCCGGCTGATCGTCGCCCGGTGCACCTCGAACAATCGGGCGACCTCGGCTGCCGGCCGTCCGGCGGCGAGTATGCGGAAGATCTCCGCGCGCTGCGCCTGGGTGAACTTCGGCCGCCTTCCGCCGTGGCGCCCTTGCGCGCGTGCCGCTTTAAGACCGGCCTGGGTGCGCTCCTTCACCATCTCCCGCTCATATTCCGCGAATGCGCCGAGCATTTGCATCATCATCCGCCCGGCGGGCACGGTCGTGTCGATGGATTCGGTAAGAGAGCGGAAGCCCGCGCCAGCGGCGGTGATTCGCTCCAGGATCAGCAGAAGATCCTTGAGAGTCCATTTCGAATCGGCTGATCAACGGGCCAGCCTTCGTAGTAGGATGACGCTGGAAGCGGCGTAGAGAAAGGCTTCGACGCTTTCGATCGTTGCCTCGAAGTCCTTTGCAAGTCGCCTGTT
>JAKBXD010000352.1 GCA_021840785.1 Pseudomonadota bacterium | reverse complement strand
GCTAAGATTGCTCAGCGCCCGGCGCGCTTGATGGCGCGGCTTGCGTGAGGGGATGCGGGTCCGGGGGCGCTGCCCCCGGCGGGTCCAGGGCAGCGCCCTGGGTTTTTTTCCGTTTTCCCCCGCCTGACGGTGGGGCGTCTGGAGACGCTTGCTATTTATAGGGCCTGCCCTCGCGATAGCCGTGTTCCTGCCAGTGGCGAACGGGGTCGGCGCCACCTTCGCGGACGTCTGGGTTGAGTTCAAGATAGCGTTCCGGGCCGAAGTCCTCGGGAATTGGCGGTAGTTTTCGGATGCGGCATTTGTTGCCGCCATGCTCGAAAGGTGTCAGGCCGCCCATCTTGCTCGAAGCCCGCAACATTATGCCGAGCCGAATTTCCGAATTATCGCGGTCCCGCATTTATCAGGAATAAGAACAGGTTTTTCCGGAAAGTTTTTGAAAAACCCATCCACTGCCTCCCTGATTCCCCGCCAGTGCCCAGAGCCGTAATCGTGCATCATGATCATGCCCCCGGGCGATAGCCGAGGATAAAATATTTCGAGAGCGCTCTTCGCTGGCTTATAGAGATCGCAATCAATGTGGGCAAAGGCTATTTCGTTCGGCATCGTCATAAATTGTGTAGAGTCCGGGAAAAATCCTGCAACATAAGTGATGTTTTCGATCCCAACTAGGGATTGAACCAACTCCAATGAAGTGTCTTTAAAGGCATCCGGTAGGGATTGATCGATCTCGCTAGTGCTTCTCTGGTCAAATCCCGTAAACGTATCAAAAAGAAATGTTTCTCTGCCATAAAATCCCGCAAATTTAGCAATGATTTTAGCAGAATTTCCTTTGTACACGCCTAGCTCGACAAAGGCACCAGGAATGCCTTCGTCGTTGATTTGATTTAGATTGAGACATAATGCATAGAAACGAGCCATATCTCCAGAGTTATTGTGCTCGTTATATTTTACCCATCCATCATACAACTCCTGATACCAAGGGGCTTTTCCAAAATCTTTGTGAAAATCTGGCCGATGTTCGAGCATAATAGGCGATGCGACGCGATTCATTGAATCAGAAAATTTGTTATAAAGATCATTTGGATCAAATGCGATTATTGCAGCGTTTTCCGATGCTGGTTTTTCCGGCTGCTGAGTCTGGCGCCAGCCTTGAGCCTGCGCACTAGAATTTTCCCACGCTGCGCCGAAGTTAATGCGTCTCGGAACAAAGCCGAGCGTGCGCCTTTCGTGCTGGCCGTAACGAACCCAGTGTCCCCACGCAACAGCAGCCGGGGAGTTTCCGAATGCTTCCCTTAAGTCAGGATGGGGCGCAATATAGGCCTCTTTATTGAAGCCTGAAAGAACGGCGAAGATCAGCTCCAGAACCCGTTCCGGCTGTAGCACATCATTCCGCCCCGGAAGAGCCCTGAAAGGCTCGTAAATCCACGCCGCCCGCGGATTATGATCGGCGATCCATGATGGCGGGAAGCCTGTTCCGACCGGAATAAGCTGAGCATGCGGCACACCCAAAATGTGCGCGAAATGGCTGATACCATTATCGACCGTCGCCACACAGCGGGCAGCCCGCAGACAGCCCGCAAGCTCGATAAGCGGCAGGGAGTCCAGAACTCGGACCGGTCTTTCGCCCCAGAACGGTACGTCGAAAGATCGTTTGCTCGCCCCCTCTCTGAAAACACCGCACACGCCGACCGAAAGCCCAGCCCCAAGCAAAGTATCTATAACGATATTCCAACGATCAAAAGGCCAAATACGCAAGTCATCTGGAGAAATTGAAAGCCCAGTCGCCGAATATGGCGAGATGATAACATCAAGTGCATCTTCGGGCGCGACCATGTCTCCGCCGAGAGAGATTTTTGGAATGATGGCAGGAATCGGGAGTTCAAAATTCCAGAACCATGACTGAATCATATGTAAGCCGCCATTCGAGAGAGATTCCGCCGCCGCCCGGATATCGTACGATTTTCCTTCCGTCGGCGGATCGGTGAGCATTTCAACCGGCGGCCCGGCCCAGAGGCTCCGAATGCCTGGATGTTCGAACCAGAGGCGGAGATGTTTTTCCCGCGCCAACTGATAAAGCGCAGGGAACGAGGTGATGACATCGCCGATCGCGAAATCCACGATGCGGACGGTCAAGGATGTTTCTTCCGCCGGCGCAAGTTTCATGGCCGGATTCCCGACCCAGATATTACCCTTGGTTTTTTCTGGCTCTCTTCCATTACTTCCACTTCCTCCCTTCCTTATACCCATATTCCTGCCAATGCTGGGCGGGATCGGCGCCGCCTTCGCGAACGTCCGGGTTGAGTTCAAGATAGCGTTCCGGGTCGAAATCTTTCGGCAGTGGCAGCGGTTCTTCGTGAAAACAGGCCCAGATCGTGCCGCCGCTTTCGCGGATATCGACGAAGGGGATGCCGGTTCCAATTTTCAGCACTGCTTCCAGTTCGTCGCGCGCATAAAAATGATGCCAATGCCCCTCGGCAAGGGTGATCTGGCGGCGGATTTCCTCGCGCCAGGGGGAATGCGCCTCCTGTTCCGGCAGATGCTTGAATGAGAGCAGCTGAAACACCACGAAACCACCGGGCTTCACGATGCGGCACATTTCGAAGAATAGATTGTAGACGTAAGGCTTGGGAATGAACGGCAGGGTTGCGACACTGAAGACAAGATCGACGCTGGCATCGGGGAGCGGGATGGC
>JAKBXD010000351.1 GCA_021840785.1 Pseudomonadota bacterium | reverse complement strand
CCAACTCCTGCCCATACTTGCGGGCCAAGTCGGGATTGGATAGCACTACGGGATTGGCCATCTCTTCTTGTAATTCGAGATAGCGCCTTTTGGCCGCCTCCAGGCGACCCACCATCGTCTCGTCCATAGACACCCCTACCTAAAAATAAAAAACAGAGCTCGCGGGCTCTGTTTTTTTCTTACTTCATCCCGTAGCGCTTCTTGAAACGCTCCACACGTCCGCCCGTGTCGATAATCCGTTGCTGTCCCGTATAGAGGGGATGGCACTTCCCACAAATTTCAATCTTTAGGTTCTCGCGGGTCGAACCAATGTGATACACCGCGCCGCACGAACACGTGACGGTGGTTCGGAGATATTTAGGATGAATGTCGGCCTTCATGAAATCACCTTCTTCCCGTTCGCGAAAGCATCGACCGCAAGTTTAACAAATGTGCCGGAAAAACACAAGCCCTGGAGTCGTACGGCGCAGGTCTTCGGCAAAGTTAAATTGTGAAGATTAGGCAAATCAAATGAGACGCCCCATGTCGGCGTTGCCCTCAACGACAGTGTGGAATGAGGCATTCAGCATCGGGTCAATGGGCATGGCACAAGACCGGTCGCGAGCGACCGGTTACAACAGGACGCGAGTATGCATCTTAGGCGATGAGTCAGCGCTAGATGGGTTCGGTGACGAAGGCAATGACCGCATCACGATCCCAGGCGAAGGCGCGCAGTTGACTGGCAATCCGGGTTTTCTTCTTGAGATCGAGCCAACTTAATACCGCATTACGTAAACTGGCCAGGACATGCGGGGCCGCCCCGGTGCGAATCCGAGAATGGTCCTCGCGCCAATTCACATCCCGGCTCCAGTGCACCTTGTTCTCGATCGTCCAATGGAGGCGAATCGCCTCCATCAATGCCTCCGGAGGCAACGCGGCGGGGCCACGGCTACTCAGTCCTACGACGATTTCGCAATGCACCTCTCCCGTTTTGAGGATCGTTGTCGTGCGCTCCAGCCAAAACACCTGGCGAACGTAGGGGAATTTCACGAAGTTATTGAGGACGGTGCTACTTCGGATGCGCCGATGTTCCAAACGTCCGTGACCCTTGTCCCACGTGTCGACCGGAGGGGGAAAAATCCTCGGGTGCGAGGGCCCGAAGGTCTGCTTCCAAGGTGGGCTGATTGCCTTTGGCAATGAGGACATAATCCGCCTGTTTTTCTTCGACAACGTAGGTCGCAAATTTCTGTTGGGTATGCATGGCATCGGCGGTAATCAACGTACCGGTCAGGTCCAACGGATTGAGTAAGGTATACATCGCGGGAATTTCATTCGACTTTTGGTCGACCTCGGTCTGCGCAATCACGCGGGTGGTCCCATGGACGACGGCGGAAACCAGGTGGCGAGGTTTGGTGGTGGCATTGCCGGAACCCCGTACGGTCTTGCCATCGCAGGCGATGGCGGCGGGTACTCCTTGTTCGGCCATCCAACTTTCTAAAATGTCATCCAAGGCGGCGGCATCGCTCCGCTGCAAAGCCCGGCGAATGGCCGATTCACTGGGCGGGATATACTGCCCTTTAAACCGCGCGGCGTGGAGGGTCGCGAGTTGTTCTTGCGTGAGTCCACGGGCCCACTCCCCGATCGCTAGCAAACTGGTGCAACCGGCGGCAATGCCCGCCAACGCAATGGTCAACACCGTGCCATATGGATGACGAACCCCACGGGGTTTACGTACATCCGCTAACGCGTGCAACCGGGCCATCAAACTACGACGCCCGGTCGAGAGAGATTCGGTAGAGAGCATGATCGAGGGACCTCCTGAGATAAATGCCGGTACATCCCAGGCGGCGGTGAGCCATGCCTGGGCTTGCGGGACCAACGGGCGCACGGCGACCCGTTTGATGTGACCATGCCACTGATAGGTGCCATGATGGCGCCCAAATCCGAGGGTCGCCCCAACGGCCTGCCAATTCGCCGCCCAATAGACGGTCCCGCGAAAGCGGGACGGATCAATGAACGTTTCCGCCAACACCACCGGGTGCCCATGGACAGCCTGCCAATCGCGACTAACACGGCGCAAGGCCAACCCCAACACGCGAGACCCCAGATGGGGCACGTGAGCGTCCGGCAAAATCAAAAATCGGGCATTATTCGCCACAAACCGCAAACGCCGTCGCCGTTGGTCATCCGTCCACCCAATCCAGCTATCGCGGGCTCGACACCGATAGGCTGCCGCCGTCCAGCCGATTAACGCCAGCCAACGCCCCTGCCACTCGGCCACGTGATAGAGGCGTTCGCCCACGAATCCGCGAAATCCTAAGTAATGATGGGCTGCCATCAAGGCCTGCCAACGCGCCACTTCGTGGTGCGTGACCAGTCGTACCGTCACCTCAGCGAGCGGTAGGGATGTGTCAGGCGATACGGTTGTCATGACATGAGTATAAGCCCTCGGCCGCGAGATGGCCAGCCTTTAATTGAAGGCAGTAATCATGCGGATTACAGGGACTATGCCGAAGCCCTGGAAAACATTTCAAGGACTTTTTTGTGCACATCCGAGCCCGAATTGGTAGTACAGGCGCGCGGCACTCAACCCAGCCATCGTTAAATTAGCCTTTGCACGTGGTACACTAACCGTATGGACGCGTGGCAGTTTTTGTTTGGGCGGCCGCTTAAGGCGCGCGAATCGGAATCGGAAGAAATCGGAACGTCTGGCGGGCT
>JAKBXD010000350.1 GCA_021840785.1 Pseudomonadota bacterium | reverse complement strand
CACGGATGCCGCAGGTGAAGGGATTAATCTCCAGTTTTGTTGGGTCATGGTGAACTATGATATTCCCTGGAATCCGGCCCGACTGGAGCAACGAATGGGGCGCATCCATCGCTACAAGCAGGCCCATGATCCCGTGCTGATTTATAACTTGGTCGCCGACAAGACCCGGGAAGGCCGCGTTTTGAAAACGCTCCTCGATAAACTGGATGCGATCCGCAAGGAACTCCGGTCGGACAAGGTTTTTGATGTGATCGGGCGACAATTAGTGGGACTGTCCCTGCGAGATTTGCTGTTTGATTCCATTGACGACGCGGCCATCGAACAGCAGCTCGAGGAACGGGTGAATGTGGCGCGCGTGGCCGAAGCCGTGCAGGCATTGGATGCGGTGCTGCCGCCGGCAGGCGATGTGCTGGCCCATCTTCCGCAGGAACGAGAACGACTCCGTCGCGACGCCTACCATCGGCTACTGCCAGGGTACGTGCGCCACTTCCTGGAGCATGCCGCGCCGCTTCTTGGTGTGGGGTGGGAGGGAAACCTCGACACCGTCTTTTCTTTGAACCCCTTAACGAGCGGTAGCATGGATGTGCTTTGGCCTCTCATGGAGCGGTATCCGGTGGACTGTCGTAACCGATGGACGTTGACGAAGCCCGAAGCAGGCGTGAACGCCATCTTTCTGCATCCTAGTGAACCCGTCTTCGATGCGATACGCGCATGGGTGACAGGACAGTACGGCGAAACCGCCGCTCGGGGCGCGGTCTTTGTCGATCCGGAGGTCAAAGAAGCCTATCTCTTTCACCTCGCCTTGGCCCAAGTCGTGGAAGAGGATGCCGACGGTGGCGTATCGCGGGTGGTCGAGACCCGGTTAGTGGGAGTGCGCCAATGGCCCGACGGACGCATGGAGGAAGTGCCAGCCGAACATGTCCTCGTGCTACAACCCGGAGAGCGTCTGCCTCCAGAATGGGTGTCCTTGGCCGCGCGTGGCGACGCCGCCCGAGAACAGGCATCGCAACATCTGGACCAGTGGATGGAAATCTCGTGGCTGGAACCGCTCCAACTGCAAACGCGCCATCGCTCGGCCGAGGAGTGGCACGAGGTCGAAACAGGATATCAGGCGCTCGAGGCAGAGTTGGCCATTCAACGAGGGCAATTGACCAAGCGGATACGGGAAGGGGAGCCGGCGCTGCAGGGACGGTTGACCATGATCAAACGGCGCCAGGCGACCTTGGACCAGGATAAGGCACAGGCGCAAGCTCGGATTCTTCAGACGGCCGAGCGGTTGCACCTTTCACCTGTCGAGTTTCTGGGACATGCCTTGGTAGTTCCGTCCCAGGATCCCGCGGTGCGGGAGCAATACTCGGCAGAGGTGGAGCAGATCGCGATGGCTGTCAGTCAAAGTGTGCTCGAAAACGAAGGCTTTACGGTCGTCGATGTGTCGACGGCCGCGAAAGCGCAAGCCGCAGGGCTCAGTGCCTGGCCGGGTTTTGATCTCTGGGCGCACCATCCTGACGGGCGGGAACGCCTGGTGGAAGTCAAAGGGCGGGCCGCACGGGGCGAAGTGCTGGTGTCCGACAACGAGTGGGCCAAGGCGTGTAACCATCGCGATACCTATTGGCTCTATGTGGTCTGGGACTGTGCCAGTGCCCATCCGTACGCGCTGGCCATCGCCGATCCCTTTGGCTCGCTATTAGCCAAGACGCGGGGCGGCGTGGCGGTACCAGCGGGAGAAATTCTTCGGGCAGCCCAAGAGAGCCATAAACGGCATGGAAAGGCGTGATAAGCCAATGAATGACGATACACGACTCATTGAAATGGGGTTTCCCTTAAAGCAAGCCTCATTGGATTCCGTCCATGAGAAGAATGTGCGACATGGCCACATTTCGACGCTTCATATCTGGCCCGCTCGCAGACCGTTGGCGGCGGCTCGAGCAGCCCTCTTGGCGACGTTGTTGCCGGATCCGGGCACACCCGAGGCGCGTCGGGAACTGGTGGAACGCATCGGCGGGAAAGTGATTCAAAGCATCGAAAAGACTGGGAGTACGGCGTCTGCCAAGGTTAAGGAGGAAACGGCAGGGGGCGTGCTCCATTGGGGCCGCGAGTCGAGTCCCGACATGGCGTGGTTTCGCGACCAAATTCGTGCCGCCAATGGCGGTCGCGCTCCGAAGGTGTTGGATCCCTTCGCCGGGGGCGGAGCGATTCCCTTAGAGGCCATGCGTTTGGGATG
Organism: Pseudomonadota bacterium; assembly: GCA_021840785.1. The sequence continues at coordinate 476 of JAKBXD010000350.1, read as the reverse complement.
TGATGTCACCGCGGTAGACATTAATCCCGTGGCGTGGTTCGTTCTCAAATGCACGCTCGAATACCCCCAAAAGCTAGCCGGACAGACCCGTCCACTCCCGGACTTCGCGTTGAGGTCCCCAGAATTCATGTCCGCGTTCTTACATCGGTCCAATGCGAAAACGGGGAAAGCAAAGCGGACCAAAGCCAATGGCGCGCAACTGGAATTTCTGGATGCGCCTGAAGCCGATTTGGCATGGCATGTCCGTGCATGGGGTCAGTGGGTATTAGACCATGCCAAGGAAGAGTTGGACCGGTTTTATCCGATTATCGACGGGAAACCCACCGTCGCGTATCTTTGGGCGCGGACGGTGACCTGTAAAAATTGCCGTGCTACAGTCCCTCTCCTCAAGACACGATGGCTCGCCAAGAAAGATAAAAAGCGGGTTCTGCTGTCGATGGAACCGAATACGGACCGTTCTGGGGTCGTCTTTGGTA
>JAKBXD010000349.1 GCA_021840785.1 Pseudomonadota bacterium | reverse complement strand
CAGCACCTAACATTGAGGTTCACCCTCGCACGCGGCCGATGCAGGACTTATCCCCAATGCAGTTTGGTAATCATCCTTATTATGGTGCCGCGCTGATTTTCTCAAAGTACGAGGCAAATGAAATGCTCCGGCAGTCACCGGGGGCGGCGGGATTTATTAGACCGCTATATGGCTCCAAGGAGTTTATTGATTCAAGGCCTCGTGTCTGCCTCTGGATTAAAGAGAATGAGGCCGGACTTGCCAAACAAATTCCCCCAGTGGCTGAGCGTCTACGAGCAGTTGTTGAATCAAGAAGCTCTGCAACGAATGATATTACAGCGCGCAAACTGGCCTCTACGCCATATCGTTTCCGCGAACAAGTGACAGGCGAGGTAAGCGTGCTAATCATTCCTCGCGTAAGTTCGGAGAACAGACCTTACCTGCCCGTAGGGCTTTTGGAACCCGAATGCGTTGTACAAGAGAAGGCGTTCGCCATGTACGACGCCCCCCTCTGGAACATGGCGCTCATTGCCTCGCGCCTGCACTGGGTGTGGATCGGGACGGTGTGCGTGCGCCTGGAGATGCGCTTCTCTTACTCCAATACCCTCGGCTGGAATACCTTCCCCGTGCCGCTCCTGACAGAACAAAACAAAGCCGACCTGACCCGATGCGCCGAAGACATTCTGCTCGCCCGCGAGGTGCATTTTCCGGCGACTATTGCCGAGCTCTATGACCCCGACCAGATGCCGGAGAATCTGCGCCATGCCCATGAGCGCAATGACGAAGTACTGGAACGTATTTACATCGGCCGTCGGTTTCGGAACGATACGGAGCGCTTGGAGAAATTGTTTGCCCTGTACGCCCAGATGACGGGGAGCCAAGGGGCTCACCGGATGACCCGGAAGAGCGCCTCATGACCACTACAGACAATCCCACGAACCGCTATACGGTCCCTTCGGTGACCCTGGTCACCCAGCGTACCGGCCTGTCGAGCCGCACGAATAGCTTAGGCATGCGTCCCATGCAGGAACGCGCCTACACCAAGCGTGGCGAGCCCTATCTCTTGATCAAGTCGCCCCCGGCCTCGGGCAAATCCCGGGCGTTGATGTTCATAGCACTCGATAAGCTCCATAACCAAGGTCTTAAGCAAGCCCTCATTGTGGTGCCGGAACGGGCCATCGGCGGCAGTTTTGCCGACGAGCCCTTAACGCAAAGCGGCTTTCCTTGGGATTGGGTGGTGAAGCCCCAATGGAATCTGTGCAATGCCCCCGGGGCTGATGAGCCGCGTTTCGCCCGCTCTAAGGTCCGTGCGGTCGGCGAATTCCTGGCAAGCGACGATCCGGTACTGATCTGCACCCACGCCACCTTTCGTTTCGCGGTCGAGGAGCTGGGTGTGGCGGCCTTCGATAACCGGCTCATTGCCATTGATGAGTTTCACCACATCAGCAGCCACCCGGATAATCGGCTAGGGAGTCAGCTTGCGCTCTTTCTGGCCCGCGACAAGGCCCATATCGTGGCCATGACCGGGTCCTATTTTCGGGGGGATGCGGCAGCCGTCCTCTCGCCCTCCGATGAGGCGCGCTTCGAGACCGTCACTTACACCTATTACGAGCAGTTGAATGGCTACCAGTACCTGAAGGCCCTTGATATCGGCTACTTCTTCTACACGGGCCGCTATCTGGATGCGATCATGAAGGTGCTCGACCCGGCGCTCAAGACGATTGTCCATATCCCCAACGTCAACTCCCGCGAGAGCCTGAAAGACAAACACAAAGAGGTCGAGGAGATCATGGATGCCCTTGGCACGTGGCGCGGGGTGGACCCAGTGACCGGATTCCACACGATTGAGCGGCCGGCCAGCCAGGGCGTGGGCCTCATCAAGGTGGCCGACCTCGTCGACGACGGGGACCCCGCCCAACGCTCACGGGTGCTGGCGGCCTTGAAAGACCCGGCGCAACGCGCTAATCGCGATCATGTCGATATCATCATCGCACTCGGTATGGCGAAAGAAGGATTCGATTGGATCTGGTGCGAGCACGCCTTGACCATCGGCTACCGCAGCAGCTTGACTGAGATCGTGCAGATCATCGGCCGTGCCACCCGGGATGCGCCTGGCAAGGCCACAGCGCGCTTTACCAACCTCATCGCCGAACCGGATGCCGCCGAGGCTACGGTGGTCGATGCCATCAACGACACGCTAAAAGCGATTGCGGCAAGCCTCCTAATGGAGCAGGTCTTGGCCCCGCGCTTTGAGTTTACGCCCAAGAACGCCGGTCCCCAGGCGGATTTCGATTATGGACCGGAGGGCTACGTCGAGGGACGCAGCAATGTCGGGGTGAATGAGACAACCGGCCAGTATCACGTCGAGATCGGGGGCCTTACCATGCCCGGAAGCCCGGAGGCGAGCCGCGTGTGTCGCGAGGACTTGAATGAGGTCATTACGGCCTTTGTGCAGGATAAGTCGGCCCTGGAGCGCGGCCTCTTCGATCAGGAGAACACACTACCCGAGGAGCTGACGCAGTTGCGCATGGGCAAGATCGTCCGCGAGCGGTATCCTGAATTGAGCGCCGCCGACCAAGAGGCCATCCGGCAACACGCGGTAGCCGCCCTGGTTCTGACGCAACAGGCCAAACAGCAGCAGGCCGACCAGCCCGTGGGCTCTGAGGACAAGGGCAACCTGGCCCTCATACAAGGCGTGCGCCGATTCGTGAATGTGCGC
>JAKBXD010000348.1 GCA_021840785.1 Pseudomonadota bacterium | reverse complement strand
TCTCTGACCAGAGCCATGGATTTTGGCGGAGATTTCCAGTGGTCCCTTTTAAGCAACAGTTCTCGGCTGAGGAGCAAGACCCAGAGCTTGTGTCCAAAATTACTGAACGCGAGATGCCCGGTGTCTTAAATTGGGCAGTTGAAGGGCTTGTGCGACTGTTAAAACGTAGGCGATTCCCCACGATGAGCGCTGCCATGGAAGAAGCTCAGGGCGAGTGCATGCAAGAGACTAACTCGGTTCTAGCGTGGTGGCGTGATAATCGCGTGGTTTTCGATGAAAACTTCGAGACTCCACGCGATGAGATCTACACAGACTACAAAAAATGGTGCGCCGACAACGGCATGGCAGCCTTGGGAGTTGAACGGTTTTGGAACCGTCTGAAGTTCACGGCGGGGTCAAAAGCCACAGAGCCGACCGCGCGCAAGATCCAAAAAAAGGTTGTGCGCGTGGTCCCGTTGAGACTGCTCAACGAACAGGCTCATGAACCAAAGAAAGTCATTGCCGGGAGGTGGTAACAATGTCGGACGATTCCGGAAACGTGCTGCCGTTCGACGTACGGTCAGATGAAGGACTGTCAGGGCTGATCCAAACCTTTAATGCAGCGGTGACACAACACAGGGACCATGATGCCGGGGAGACAAGCACGGTCGCGGCGCCTAATCCCGACACAACGTCTGATGCTGCCCCCCTGGCAGACCTGCCTCTGCTGGCCGACGACAGACGATTCGTTGAAAGGCAGATCCGGTACCTGTCCCAAAACAATAAAGATCGCATCCTGCGCTTGTATCACAGGGCGTGGATCAAAGCCCATACGCGCGAGCGCGACGCTGTCAAAAAGGACAATGCCGGGCGTCGGCAAGCTAACCGTTTTCTCCGCCGGTACATGCAAAGACTCAAGCGCTAGCTCTCCATACCCCACATCACCCCCATACCCCCATCCCGGCACACCGCCGGAATACCCCATTTTTTGGCCACAGGTTGCAGGTTCGGTTGCTGGTTCAAAACAAACCTGCAACCTCGTAACATGCTGATCTGCAATGGTTTTTATGAGAAAGGTTGCAGGTTGCAGGTTTGACCCACAAAACCTTTTAATACAGCAATATCCCACCCACAAAACAAGGGAGGAACAATCTCACGCGAAGTTTTATATATAAACCTGCAACCTGCAACCTTTTGCGGTATTTACTATATAAAACAAGAGGTTACAAGGTTGCAGGTTTAAAAACAACCTGCAACCCAACCCGCAACCTCGTGCCCGGCGCTTCTGCGCCGGAACGGCACCAGTGCCATATCCTCCCAAAAAAACCAGCCGTGAAAAGGTGGGGTCCTGGCGTACGCCCCCCCTCACGGGCGTTTTTCCTTCGCCACACAAAGGACCGATCAAGATCCGGCGCGGAAAGCGCCGGCCTCGCTCGTGGTGGGGGCAGGAGACTCCAACAAAAAAAGCCCCGGACGGATCCGGGGCCTTGGGCGTGATGGTGTCTATTCCGGTTTCGTCGGTGGAGCTTCTACCGACGTCTCGCCACCACCCGCCACGTCATTTCCGCCGCCGCCTGCACCGCCCACCTCCTCCCCCTCTCCCCCGGCAGCATCGCCAGCGCCCACGCTCTTCCGACCCACAACCCCACCGCCACCGCGCGCATCGCCCTTACCTTTTCCGTCAGGAGCCGCCCTCTGAACCACAGCGCCGGCCCCCACAAACGCCCCGCGTGCCTGCTGCTCCGACTGCCCCTCCCCGAGCTGTGGCCCCTGTCCGCCGACCCACCGCATGACGTTGTCGGGAATCCACAAAATGATCCCGAAAATTTTGTGAACGAGAAGGACAGCCAGAATCGAAATGATAACAGCCGCAGCAATCCAAGTAATCGGGTTCCACTGAACTCCCGCACCAAATGCGGAACCCATAAAGATACCGACATTCGCACCAACCCAGCTACCAACCGTGTCAAGCAGTAAGAATGATGCGAAGAACCCCACGACCATCAAAGCGGGCCGAAACATGACATTGATAAACAGCATGACGCCTTGATCGCCGCGCGGCCCAAAAATGCCCTCGCCTTCAGGTAACGCGATGCCAGCCGCCCATACAACGCTTCCGACCAGCGCCTCGACGACGAAGATGAGCCAGCCGATGATGCCCATCATCCACAAAATGAACGGGACAGACGGAAGGTAATAGCTCCATGTCACGCCGACAATGAACAGTCCCAACAGTATCGCCATGACGACGGGGCCCGCGGCCTTAGTTGCTGCGTTGGCGGCGCCGGTGAGCCAGTTCGTGCCCTCCCCAAACCAGCCTGCGCCCTTGCTTTCAGCATTGGCGCCGGACGCAATGGACCGGACGAGCATGTAAGTCCCGATTGCGCTTGGGATCTCCCCGTTCACGATCCAGTCTCCCGTCTCCTGTAGGTTTGCAACAGGATCCCCTTTTAAGAGCAAACCAACAGGCCCTTTCGCGTACCATGGGCCCTGCGCGGAAAACACCTTGTATAATTCTGACTGGTAATTCTTGATGCCATCAGCCGCTTCGGTCTTTTGTAAGTCATGCGAGGCGCCATCGATAATCTGTCCAAGCTTGCGCGCGTCTGTTTTTCCGATCTTTTTGCCGATAGCCTTTTGATCGTATCCGGTCCATTTTGGATACTGATCGACGCGCACTTGGACCGATTGATTCGCGTGTGCGATCTGCCAGTAGAACGACCCT
>JAKBXD010000347.1 GCA_021840785.1 Pseudomonadota bacterium | reverse complement strand
CCGCGAAACCCGGCCTACCCAACCCGCTTTTTCTAATGTCTGAATCAGGGTCGCCGGCGTGGTGCGAAATTGTACCACCGGGGGGTAGCCATCGGGTCCGAGCGGGGCTTGGTAATCGCGATAGGGCTTGAAGGCCGCATGCGCAATAAATTCGCCAGGGTGATCGACTTTGGGATCGGTGACCCATTCCCGGGTGCTCAGCATCAACCGATCGGGATTCTCCGGAACCGGATGGACCATCCAGATCGCTTCCGCCATCCGCAAGGGAGCCGGTTGAAATCCCCAACGTTGGGCGAGGGCTTCGACGATATGAGGATCGGTCAAGGGCTCGGCGGTGACGCGAGCATTGGGCATCTCCTGCCGCACGGCTTCCACGAGATCTCGGACCGTGCCTTGAGGACCGCACTCGACCACCCAGGGTCGTTCGGATTCGGCCAGGGCATTCCAATCTGGCACGGTCCCATCACCCGAGGGTAGTCGCCAGCCTCGAGCATGCTTGTTGAGGGCCGTTAAGGCCCCTTTCCGCCAGCCGACGAGCTCCGCCGTGTGCTCTTTGCGTTCGGGATCGTCTACGGCGTGCCACACCAGACCGCGCCCGTTGCCCATCGGCGTCACTGAAAGATTCCAGGAACGCGGGGCTTCTGTGATCGGGGGCAGGGGCGTGGGATCCGCCTGTTGCTTTTCTCGAGCCATGTGTTCGCGCCAGACGGCATTCGGGGTAAATGCGGCATGGAGAATGTGACCGGCTTGTGCGCCAAAGGCGAGTTCCGTCCGATGCACCCACTCCTGTTCGATGCTAACGCTCTGGGCAAACGTCAGATACCCGCCTTGCCCCGCCACGCGATTATGCACGGCCATCTTGTCGCGATACAGAGGAATTTCCACATGTGAAACCGATCCATCTTCTTTCAATCGCCCTAAGGCGAAGTGCCCTGAGGGCATTTGATGGGCGATCCAATCTCCTAACCCGTCCACATGGGCAATAGATTCAATCCGCGCATCCGCAAAACCGATGTCGGGGACTCGATCGTATCGAAACAGGCCGAGACTATCGGCGTTCAAGGGGCCCGTCGTGGTGCGCCAGTGATCAATGGCTTGGATCACGCCAGGTCGAGCGTTAAGCGGCAGAGCCCGTATGGATGCCGCCCGCAAGTAATCCAGCGCCTGCATCGTTTCGTCCATCCGATTGGGCACGATGCCATCAGCCGCAAAGATCTGCTGGTCGATTGTGTCCACCCGTTGCAATAAGGGGAGCACCTGTCGCGACAGAAGTGGGGATTGTTTCGCGAGATGGGCGAGTTGCCGACCGACTTCCATTTCCGCTGCCATCCAATTCGCCAACGGTTCGCTCAGCGCCTTGCCGTAGCCATGGTCGCGCGCCATAATCCAGCGGTCACGCAACGCATCCGGGTCCACGTAACGGGTCGGTTGAGTCGTGGCTGCGACCCCGGTGGGTAAGCTCCGGAGCACCGCTTGCGCCGTCTTGGCTTCGAACGCGACCGGGCGTCCCGTGGCGTTGGCCCAAAATTCCCACTGATTGGTCGGGGAGGGACGCGCGAGAACAAATTCCTTGTCCCCGATGGGATGAATCTCCCAAGCGGGCTCTTCATCCGGGTCCGTGGTGGTCTTGGACCGCGTGAGTTCCCAATCGAGACGTTCTTTTTCCGTATGAAACTCGAACCCAGCAGCAGGTTCTTCGTGCGGTGTTACCCCCAGTTTGGGAGTCGCTCCTGGTGTCGGTCGGGGCCGCGCACTGTCCTTGAAATCCACGAGAGCCCCGGATGGCAAACCGTCCGGATGTTGGTTCAGGAAGATCTCGTATTGTAACTGGTGCGCGGGTCGCGCTAAATCCACCGTAAAGACTCGCTCCCGGATCACGTTGATCACGGCGTTCTGTTGAAATTGTTTCCGCGAGGCCTCCGTCATGTGTTTCACGTGTTGCGCCCAGTACGTCCGCCACGTTTCTTGGGCAAAGCGCTCGGCTTCGTCAGCGGAAGGGAAGACCTTTAGCTGCCAATCGGCCTTGGCCCGCGCCATCGCGGCGGTCAGGGTTGCTTGGGAATGCTGAGGGCTTAGCCGTTCCTCCTCATTCGGTCCGCGTTTAGCGGATTTTTGTCCGGGTTGATCGCGATCCAAGCGATCGGCGACTAACTCCGTTGAGTTAAATGCGTAGACCGTGCGTGGAACCTTGACCGCCCAAAACTCCGGCAATTCTTGGGGGATGGGCACGTCGTCCGCCGCCGTGGCGGCTGGATTCGTCCCGTGCAACGCGGCTTGCTGTTTGACCCATTGGGCGTGCACGATAATCGGATTCAGTTGTTGACGAATGACGGGGCGATGGTTAGGCGCATAGGCATTACGGGCTTGTGCCCAATCATCGCGCTCCGCCAATTCTTCAAAGTGTTTGCGGTCCGCTTCCGAAAACACAACTTCTTTCACCCCGGCAATACGATGCGGGGTTTGTGGTTCACGAGCCATAGTAAGTGTCCTCCTTGGAAACGTATGTGACACCGTAAAATCCGCAAAACAGGAAATCGCCAGCAGCGCTGGCGATATGCGGTCTCTCGATACAACAGTGACTAAGCGGTATTCACCTGGTTAGAAAAACCTACAATACTGTAATTGAGGGTTTTCTCGGTTCCTTCCGGAACCCGCAGTCCTCACAGGATTCGTCTGCTCGGGGGTGGCTTCCGCCCCATCGCGTGGGGATGTTTTTCCC
>JAKBXD010000346.1 GCA_021840785.1 Pseudomonadota bacterium | reverse complement strand
AGCTCCGCACCTGGAGCGATGGCTGGCGCATCCTGCGCCTGATCGTCAGGCTGCTGCGCCACGAGAGGCCGCTGGCGTTTTTCGGCGCGCTTGCCGTGTTCGCGTTCGCGCTGGCGCTCCGGCTCGCCGCACCGCTGATCGCCACCTATCTGCACACGGGCCTGGTTCCGCGGCTACCGACCGCCGTTCTGGCGACGGGCATCGTGATTGCGGGCGCACTGAGCCTGACGACGGGGCTGATCCTGGACACCGTGACGCGGGGGCGACGGGAGACAAGGCTGCTTGCCTATCTTCGGCATGCCCCGCCGGGCGATTTGCAGACAGACGCGCCCCAGCCCTGAACCGTCAACCAAGAGAGCAGATTACATACGTAACTGGCTTGGGACCTCGGCAGAGCAATCACGGGAATAAACCTAAAGCTCCGCCGTCTCTCCACAATCGAGAAATACGGAACCGAGATTATGAGACGATATCTTAGCCTTACCTCTGCATTCGCCGTCTACGCATTGGCGGCCCTGCTAATATTCTATCGTCCCGGAATCTTCAATGGACAGACCTATCTCGGCGACGGCGGTGATCCATCCCTTTACATTTGGATGTTCCGATTTCTTCCCGATGCGCTCGTTCACTTGCACAATCCATTGGTCATTTCCAAAGCCTGGGCGCCCGACGGCCTAAATATTTCTCAAGCCACAACAACCCCGGGAGTTGCCATTATCGCATGGCCAATAACTCTGATTTTTGGACCGATTGTTTCTTTCAATATAATTTCAATATTATCGCCCGCACTTTCCGCAGTTAGCGCATTTTTATTTGTATCAAATTATACAAATAGGTGGTCAGCCGCATTATTTTCCGGATGGCTATTTGGTTTTTCAACATATATGTTTGCATCATTAATGGGGCACCTTCAAGTTGATTTTGTTATGTTTATGCCAATTGCATTCTTTGCTGTTGCAGCCCGAGCAAAAAATAAAATATCTTTTTTATTATATACATTATTTTTAATAATATCTATAACTGGACAATTTTTGTGTTCTTTAGAGATATTTGTGATGCAATCAATATTTTTGTTTGTATTCGCAGTAACTAATCAGATAATATCTAATCAAAATAAAAAATTAATGCTTGGCTTGAATAAAAATAATCTACTTTTTGGTCTATTAATTTCATATTTTATCTCAATCATAATAGTTTCTCCGGTGATAATTTCATTTTTTTCTGATTATAATCATATTCCACATGTACTTCAGGGAGGAAGTTATTATTCATTAAATTTGGCGAATTTGATAATACCCACGCCAGTTACATGGATATTTGGGCATCTTGCATTACCAATTTCGAAGCATTTCGCCGGAAATTTTAGCGAAGAAATGGGCTATATTGGGTTTCCATTACTTACAATCGTTGTAATTTCTATCATCCGCTTGAAGCGGCTTCCCATGGCTTGGCCGCTAATCGCCCTTCTAGTCTCTGCGTTAGTGTGCTCTCTCGGCCCGGAGCTGCACATTCTCAGTGCATCGATTATCCCCCTTCCTTGGGCAGTGATCGATAAGCTGCCGCTTCTCCAGAACGCCCTACCATCTCGCCTTATGGTATTCGTTATGCTGGCTATCTCGGGCTTGATAGCGCTCTGGCTCGAAACCATTCAACGGCATCGGTTGTTCACTTTCGTAGCGTTGGCCTGCGCAATGGTGTTCACCTTGCCGTCTGCAGTAAGCCGCAGCGTGGATTGGTGGCAAAGCCGCGTTCCGACCGCACGTCTTTTCGAGAAAGCCAAATATAAGAATATCATTGGTAAGGGGAAAATCGTACTATTCCTTCCCTTCGGCCCGAACAATGGTGACGCCATGTTCTGGCAAACAGAAGCCAATGGCTATTTCCGCATGGTCAATGGCTATGGCAATTTTGTTCCGCCGGCGCTTTCGAATTGGCCTGCGGCCGGTATGCTTCAGCAAGGCCTACATCCACCCGGCTTTTCTTCTGCGTTCAACGAATTTGCGAAAGCGTTGAAAATTTCGAAAGTAATTGTACCGCGGGATCAACTCTCGATCTGGAATGATGCCCTGGTAAAGGCGGGTTGGATTAGCAGCGGCATTGGTCGCCTGACGGTCTTTAGCCTCCCTCATGCGCTTCGCCAGAGTATTTCAAATGTAACCTCCGATGATTCAAGACTCGCGTTTGATCAGCTGCACTTCAAGGCACTCTGGCAAGCCGCAAGCTGCCTTCTCAAGCGCCGAGAAACGAAAATCGACCCTCAGTCGGCGATCGCCGCAGGCTGCCTAAATGCCGGGTTTGTGCCTGAGGCCCAGTCAAATTGGGATCGACTTGGGGGCTGGCTTGGCCGCTACGGCAGGGGGGTCGGTGTTGGCGTGCTGACCAATCACAGAGATGCGGAACGCCTCGCATCAGAATTTGGGGCACATGCCCAGCACATATATTTTCCTTATCCAAAGATATTTCGACCAAAATCAGCGCAGGGGCGCATGGGGCAACTTCTTATTGTAAGTAAGCCAGATGTAATTCTGCGAAATGAGAACCGCATACGCCAAAGCCCGCAACACACCGACCACGGCAAAGATGCCGAATAAAGCCAAGTTGCGTCCATTGACCGATAATTTGAATTGAGTAGTGAACGTCTGGCAGATGCAAAAATCTACCTTGGTGGCGGCGTGTTTTTTCGCGCGCGGGCAAGCCGTGACAGCCGGGCGGTGACCTCGGG
>JAKBXD010000345.1 GCA_021840785.1 Pseudomonadota bacterium | reverse complement strand
GGCCTCGCCCAAGCCCTACAGGACGAGATGATTAAGGTGGGGCAAGCGATTTTCCAGGCCGTCGAGATTGCACAGAAACGGGGAGCCGAGGCACTGACGGCAGCCGCCTCAGATTTGGATAAGTCCGCCGAAGCGAAGGGGTCTGCCTTCATCGAACGATGGAAGGCCGATGTTGCTAGGGCCACCTCGGCGACCGCCAAGGCGCACCTTTCCAGCGCCATGGCCGCCCGATGGGGATCTGTGGCGGGGGTGGTCTTGGCCGCTTTCCTGATCGGGACGGCGGTCGGCGGGCTGCTGATGCGGACCATCACTCCGACCTTGAGTGAGGTCGGGGCCAGGGTTGTGGGCCGCGAAGTTTTGTTCCCCGGCGCGCGAGGCGCGGGGTGGTGTCGGACGGGGACGATTTGTGTCAAGCCCGGACGGTTCGCGTTACGGGTATTTCCGTAGCGCCACCTGTTTACATACATCAACCATAAGGAGTCTATCCATGAGTATCAGTAACGACATAGAAGGATGGGAAGAGAAAGAGTCTGTACCGTTGACTCGCGAGGACCTGCAAGGTCTCGAAGATGAGATCCGAAGCCTCCAGATACGCACGCGTATTACTGGGGATCAGTTCCAGGTCACGCCTTTGCTCCAGATCCTTGGGGTCTTGCTGTTCCTGGTCGGCGGCTTTTTTGGCTGGGCATTCACCCCAACCTACCGGCAGTCTTTCCGATACGACTACCAGATCAGCCGTGCAGGGGCACCCCGTCTTGCGATCGATCCGGGGGCGGCGGGGATTCCTGGCTTGAGTAAGCGCCCGGTATTTATCGGGCCGGCGGCGCTATCGTTGCCGCGCTTGCAACCAAAACAGCAACCCAAAAAATGAGGCGAGAATCATGAGTGATCACAACAACACTGACGAGTTTCAGACCCCTAAAACTCTGGCCGATCTGGCCGCCACACCGGCACCTTGGGTTGGGGTGCCGACGATCTATAAAATCGTGTCGGACAACTTCGAGGCGGTCCATGCCGCGAAGCAGAACGGGTGGCCTTGGCGATCGATCATTAAGCCGCTGGGGCTTCAGCCGTCGGACACATCCAAGGCCGCCGCCGCGTACGCGGGGATACTACGGCACCGGGCGCGCCGGGCTGAGAGGGAACGGCAGGCGCAGGCCGCCGAGGCCGCACAGAAGGGCCAAGGCGGCGGTGCTGGGGAGGATGTGCCCGACACCGACGAATGGTGCTAGACACCCCAATGTGGTCAACGAAGCCCCGGACTTACCGGGGCTTTTTTTGTGGGCGGAGAAAAATTCCGCACCTTGCTCCTCGAACGATATAAATAACATATTCAAGGAACACACTGCGGGATTTTGCCATCGGGCAGAGTCCCGATTGGGGGTGATTAGACCCCACCCGGCCCCCTCACCCACGATTTTGGGGTAGATTGGCCGCCGTAGACCTGAGATTTTTGCTAGATTTATAGGGGTTTTTGAAATACGGACGTGAGCATCCCTCCGATGCTTCCGGATGGGGTTTTGCTCGATCAGGTGTTTCCGATTTTTGGTTAAGGGCCCTGCGCCCGGCGCGGCCGCTCTTTCCCGGCCTCGACTAGGGCGGCCAGGAGCGCGGTCACGCCAGTGTCGCTCGGCGAGGCCTCGGCCTGCCGGCGCGCGATCTCCTGAATGTCAGCGTCCATACCTAACCAGAGTTTGGTGCGGTGTAGGATCGCACCCAAGGCCTCATCGACCGTACATGCGCACACAAGCGCTTCCCGTTCGCGCGCATCCTTGACCTGTTTGATCTTGGACATGGACGGCGTGATACCGAGGCTCTTCTTGACCCCCTCGCGGATTTCCCGGTAAGTAGCGTGGCCCTTCTCGTCCTCGATCGCCTTGGTCTGCTGGGCGATCGCCATTTCGACTTTCAGGGTCTCGGCGGCCCGTCCCTTTTCGGCGAGCCGGATATTAGTGATCTCCAGACCATGTAGCCCGGTCAATGGAAAATTGGTACGGATGTCCCACCGGATATTGGATCGCCCATTTGGACGGAGATGTCGGAAGCGCGCCCAGCCCTGCGCGACGACCCCCTCCACCCAGTCTTGCAACCACTCCCTGGCATCGGCCGCGGTGGGGGTGGGGAGCCATGCATTACACCGGGTGTATTTGATGCCGATGCCTCCCGCCATGACGAGCTGCCCACGGGTTTGGCTACCGTCCCACTCTTCTTTGTGGATTCCAATCTTGGCCATGGCCGCCCGGTAGGCGGCGTACTCCACTTTTTGCTGCAAGGGTGATGGGATATGGATGCCGTCCATCACGCCATGGGTCGCCGTCCGCCAGTCGTTAAAACTGGTGTGATCGCCCCAGTTGCGGACGTCGCGCTTGATCATGTCGATCAGGCCCTTCTTTTCCTCCTTCGATTTCACACCAACCGATGAAGACTCGATGATGTCCGTGATGATGGGCTTATGGGTGAAGACCTTCCACCCAGCGCCCCTCCAGTCCTGCACGGTCTCGACCCGACTGGCCAAGGTCTTGGGGTCGCTCAACCCGGCACGTCCACGCTGCTGGCCCATGATCAAGTTGGTCTCCGCAACGTCAGGGAGCTGCGCGCGGATCGAGTAGACCCGGCCACCGGCGGCCTTGACTTGGTCGATGATCTGCAGACGGGGCGTCCCGTCCATCAAAAGGGCGCCGCGTTTCACGATCTGGCGAATCAAAGATGTCTGGACAAGGGTTCCTATGGTGC
>JAKBXD010000033.1 GCA_021840785.1 Pseudomonadota bacterium | reverse complement strand
CTTCCTTCGCTTTGGCATGCAGTGCCGCCTGTAGCTTCTGAATACTACCCGGAGTTGCCAGACTCATCGTCAATCCCCTTTCCTTTGCCACTTCCTGCACTCGTCTTGAACTAGGGCCCCTTCCCTCCACCAGCATTACCCGGCTTCCCCAGTACTACGGGCCCATCCGCCACCCCATCAGGCCTGGACATCTCCTCACGGAATACCAGTTGGTCAGCGCTGACCACCCCATGGGGCTTCCCGTGTTGCCCCGGTCTTCCTCTTGTATGCATGCCGCCACCAATACCCCGGCGGAACCACTGGGTGTTCGCGTCGCTCGCTACCCCAATGATGACAGCCTTCCCCGTATATGTGGCGGGTCGTCTTCCGCATTACGCTTTTCGAGGCCTGCTCAGTGTTCACTCACGTTGCAACCTGCATACTTACCAAGCCACTTTTCATGGTCCTCTACACCGGAGGCTTCAGCCGCTTCGTTTACCTCCACGACTGCCCCGATTGCTACCGGCTGGAGCGACAGTTGCCGGGCGGGATTCGCACCCGCTGAAAGACCGTGCCTTTGCACGGCGCACACATAAGCAGCGTAACCGGTCATTGGGCAACTACTAAGTATAATCTGTCGGTCGTGCTCGCAGCAGAGTGTCGCGATTAAATGTTGCCACCTAGTCAATTTCCGAAACTGTTGTGATAATACTGAGCGACAAGCTGGCTTACCAACATCCAAGATGTGTTCATGTATTTTTGCCGAACAATAAGGGCATGGAATAATTCAGCATAATCTCATCCTCTCCTGGATCTTCCTGTTTCGTGTAGGCATTAGAGATGTGGGCAATGTTCAGTCCGAAACGCGACTTATTGGCAAACTGATAGTCTAGACTCAACTCCAATCGGAACTGAAAAGTACCATCCAGGTATTTACCTCGACCCTGATGATATCCGCCCATAGCGAGAACTGGTATCAACACCCAATGGTTCCATGCGATATCCGAGTAAAATCCGGTATATCCCATGAATCCACCATCAGTATTGGCAACAATTCCATAAAGTGCACCGACACCGAGCAGCTTGGCGGCTGTCTGGTATTCTAGATCAATCTCCGGCAATGTCGCGTTACCGCGATGCCCAGGACCCGGAACCACTCCAGCAGCGTTAAAGGCTCCGACGCCGACATTAAAATACGCAGGGCCGCCCTGAATCACATGCAAGCCTTCACCCATTGCCCATGCTTGTCCAGCAACCATAAGCATGAGCGCGCCAACACCTTGAACGCCTAACCGTATTCTTTTACGTAACACATGCTCTCCTTAATCAATCTCTTTTACATGGCGTGGGCAAGAAATGATAATATTCTACTGCAATTTCGGCAAAAGCACAGCAAGCTGCCTTTTGGACATTAATCCTGGAATTCTACCGAGCTGTCCATCTTTGACGCGATAGAGCACAGCAGGTGTTCCTGAGAAACCTAGCGCATCCATCATATAATAGTTTTCCTTTAGCTCTTTTAATATTTTTTTCGAGGGTTTTTCTTTGGGTAAATACCGATAGCTCCCACTCCGAAACGCTTTACCTACGATAGTTTCGAATTGGTTAAGCGTTTTCAATGGGTCCGGTGACAGTAACCAATCTGCAGCCTCTTCGGGACTGCTGGGCGTCAGAAAGGCCACCGGCACATAACGCACAGTCAACTTCCCTGCCTTGATGAGTGGCACCTCATTTTCGTATAGTGCGTGGCAATAGGGACAATTATGATCCTGGAAATCATAAATAATAGGGCCATGATGTCCATCCTGAATATATGTGAGATGACACGGTAGAATTTAATGCCATAAAATTCCCGCAGTCAGTTTCTTTGGCGAGGCCGTTTGCGCCATAGCTCCTGCGATTGTCGCAACCCCTAAAGTTCCAATGATCAATGCCGCTTCGATGGTCTGTTTTATTGACCGGGTCATACTCATCACTCCTATTTGATTTTCCTTAATGACTATCAGGGACACCATGGGATTGGTTCAGGGCATTGTGCAGATGCCGCAACAGCGTGTCAGGGTCCTCATATCCCTCGTACTGAGCCACCATCTGCCCCTTATGATCCACCAGCAATACGGCTGGTGGTCCAAAAAGATGAAAATGATGGAGTAATTCTCGGGATGCTGCATCGTTCGCCGTCACATCGATCCGAATCAAGGTGAATGGATGCAGGGACTTTTCAACGCGAGGATTATTGTAGGTTTCGACATCCATGCGCTGACATTCGACACACCATTGCGCCCAAAAATCGATCAGCACGGGGCGACCTCTAGCGGCCGCCAGTGCCGATTGTAATTGTGGAAGGCTACGCACCACCATGAATCGGGGATGGCTGATCGCAGCAGAAGTGGTGACGCCTCTGGCGACAAAGGGCGCTAAAGGTTCCAGTACCAGAGTGCCACCGGCCAACGCACCCACGCCTGTGACGATGCCATAGGCAAAAACCAGAATCCCCAGTCCTTGAAAAAAACGGGACCAACCACTGGCCATACCCGAATGGGGTGAAAACGCCCCCATAAAGACACCAGAAATCACCGCCAGCGCCGCCCATAGAGCCAGCGTCACTGAACCCGGCACAATACGCGACAGGAACCAGATGGCTACCCCCAGGAGCATGACGCCGAAGACGTACTTCACTACGTCCATCCAGGGACCCGCCTTGGGTAATACCTGGCCAGCAGAAGTGCCAACCAAAAGCAGGGGAACGCCCATCCCCAGACTCAACAGGAACAATGCGATCCCCCCAAGAGCAACGTTACCCGTATGGGCAATGAAGAGCAGTGCACCGGCTAGTGGTGCCGCGATACAGGGACCGACAATAAGGGCTGAAAGAACGCCCATGATGCCTGCACCAAAGAGGTGCCCTCCTTTACCATAGCGTGACAAGCGCGACTGCACCGATGACGGCATTTGCAACGCGTAAAATCCAAACATGGAAAAAGCGAGCAAAACAAAGAGAGCGCTAAAGAGGCTCAGCACCCAGGGATTCTGAAAAGCCGCCTGCAGATAGGAACCCGTTAGTGCCGCAATAATGCCTGCAAGTGTATAAGTTAGAGACATCCCCAGCACATAAGCCAAGGAAATCCAGAAAGAGTGCATACGTGCCTGTGCGGTCGTCATTTGCGATTGGGTTTGTCCAACAACCAATGCCGACAGGATCGGAATCATGGGAAAAATGCAGGGGGTGAAGGCAAGTCCCAATCCCGAGACAAAAAAGAGCAGCAGCGTCCAAAATATCTGCCCTCCCTGTAATCCTTGAGCAAACTGAGTATATTGCCCTGAAAAGGCCACTTCCGGTGCAGACTGTGGCGCGACTTTTTCGACATCCGCTGGCATCTCACTTGCACGATCTTCCGGCATGTCAACTGATTTCACCGTGTCAGTTGCTGACAGGCGTGGGTCGACATGCGGGTTGACCACTGCGGTAAATGGCAAACGCCATGTGGTGGTGACCTGGGGATAGCAAACGCTGGTATTGCAACCCTGGTAACTGCTGGTCACCGTGATTGCCTTGGGTGGGATGCCGCTGAACTGCAACGGTATGCGCAACAATGTCGCTCCCTCATAGACACGCATGCGTCCTATTCCGGGAATATTCATCCATTTGCCCTGCGGGAGCGTAAAAGGACCCATCTGCACATTATGCGGGGCGACCCGTAAACGTATTCGACTCCTGTAAAGGTGATATCCGGGAGCGGCTGTCCATTGCGCGACCAGCGTGTGCGATGGGGTGACCTTTGCGGTAAACCCAAATGCTTTGCCTGGAGACAGGAATTGGTTGCTGCCCCAAGCCATGGATAGCATGAGCAATGATCCTATACCAAAGCTCAGAATAAACCATTTTAGTAGGACGCTACGCATTTGCTCCCTGTGAGACGCCTTAAAAATGCCAGTCATTGCCGTTTCATAGGGTGCGCAATATAGCAACGATATCGGCAGGTTCCATACGCTGGGTGTAATCCATCTGGACGAAGGCTCCCCGCACCGTGCCCGCGTGATCCAGAACAAAGGTGGCTGGCATCGGCAACTCCCATGTGTCGTCGCCATTCCATACGGGCAGATCAATGCCCCATTGCTGGTAGATGGGACGTACCGTCTCGGGAACGCTGTAGACCAATCCAAATTTCCGGGCGACCACATCGCCCACATCCGATAATACCTCGAACGAAAGGGGATCTTCCTCTGTAGCGGTCCGAGAACGATCGGGAAGTTGCGGAGAAATGGCCAACAACGTCGTACCTAATGCAGAGATTTCCGAATAATGCTGCTGCAGAGCACGCAACTCTAGGTTGCAATACGGACACCAGCCGCCTCGATAGAAACTGATAACGACAGGTCCCTTTGCAAGGGCGTCACGCAGACAAACAGATTTACCATCTACATTAGGCAGACAGAAATCGGGGGCTACGGCGCCGACTCCCAATGTGTATTGCTCCAGATGCGATTGCGCTAGTGAGGCGCTTGCAGCCGCTAGCACCTCCTGGATATCCACTGGTACCGTGGAAAGAAAATCCGCTTGGGTCTGCCGCAGTTGTGCCGCCAGAGATACAGGCGGAGAGGTCGTTTCGTTCATCTGGGTTTCTCCGGTTTTGTCATGATGACAATGCGACGCCGAGTCGGCTTTTTTTAACTTGGCACGGATCCGCTCCCTGGCATCGGTGCTCATGTGATAAGAACCCCACTTTCCAGCGATCAGATGAAAGGCCTGATCCATCCAGCGTAACTGTCGAGCATAGCGACGGCAGGAGACACAGAAGAACAGATGCATCTTAAGCGCCCACCGCTCCCGGAAACGGAGTGATTGTTCCCGGCCTTTGGACAGGAGCTTCGACGCATCCCGACAGGTCAACATGAGGCGCTTCATCATCGGTTCTCTCCTTCCGCAAATTTGAATCCCAGGCAGCGACTGATCTGCAGACGCGCGCGGTGGAGTAAAACGGAGAGATGATTGACGGTGACCGCCAGGGCTGTTGCACACAACGCAATCTCTTCGCCGTACCACTCACGCAACAGAAATGCCGAGCGCTGCTGTTCGGGAAGCTCTCCTAAACAGCCTCTGACAATGCGCAAAAAATCCTTCCGTTCGGCGGCTTCTTGCGGGTCACGGCCCCACGCGCCAGGCCGGGCAGCCCAGGCGCCATTACTTTGGAAAACAGACTCCTCGATATCCGGGTCCAGGTCATCCACTTCCAGATCACTTATCTGGGGCGCACGCGCATTTTGGCGATAATGGTCCTGGATTTTGTGTTCCAGAATGCCATACAGCCAGGTGCGCTCTTGTGCTTCCCCTGAAAATCCCGCGTGCCCCCGCCACGCCGCCAGCAATGTTTCCTGTACAAGATCCTCCGCAACCGCCGTATTGCTTGTCCGAAACAGGGCTTGCCGGTAGAGCCCATCGCCATATCGGTCCAGCCATTGTTCGGGCTGGCAGGTATGCACCTGATCATTCAGAGATGGCGGCATTTTATGCTTCGTATCGCCTGGATTATCCGCCATATGGGTTAATCCATGCAGGAATAGTATGCATGCTCATGGTTGTCCGACAGCCTGTTGGCTGAACACTCCCAGCAGATGCTGCATTTTGCGGATTAACCGGACATGGCCGACGATACCGCTCTCCTGAACCATCTTTTGAGGATTGCGATACCCCACCCATACCTGACCATGAGCATCCCTCCACACCAGTATTTTCATCGGTGGTAGATATAGTCCGGCTGTCTGGCGCGATTCAAGAAGCTGGGTACCCAAACGAGGATTGCCAAAAATAAGGAGTTGCGTGGGCCGCAAAGGCATTCCCACCAATTTGGCGCCATGTGCAAAATTGATGTCCGCAAAGATGGTGGCGCCTTTGGCCACAATGGCCTGTTTTAAGCGGTTTACGGTGATAGACACGCTATAGTGACTCGGAATACGTGTCAGCGATTGCGGATTAGCCGAGGCCATCGGGCTGATCCAGAGCGCTGCCAGTCCAATCGTATACAGGTACCGTCTCATAATCTCTGATCTCCCGATCCATAATCGCGGTTCGCCGCAATGGTTTTTTTACGATAAATCCCGGTCGTTTCAGGATTCTGGCGTGTGCTTCAGTGCTGCGAGCAATATGGCCAGAGAGGGCGGAACCCCCGTCTTGATCCAGTGGCCCTGCGGATACCAAAGGGTAGGTGTGGCAATCACTTTCGTACCTTGCTCTGACATCAGTCTGATGAGTGCCGCCGTATTTTCCCTCGCTTCCGCTATAGTCTTAGGGTTTGTGCTGACGGCCGCGCCACCGGACTCGCCGGTGCGATCAAACTGGTTCTCGTCCTGCCTGAGCGCCGGCATTCCACCGGCAATGACCGTGGCCGCCTTCGCCATGGACGTGGGCTTGATGACGCCTACGGGCACCCAATGCACGGTCAGTTTTTCCCATACTGCCGGATTTTTTTGCAGCATTTCATACAGCATGTGGCAGTAAATGCAGTTCGGGTCCCAAAAAATATATAAGGCATCAGGACCACGGCCCTCTTGAAATGCATGTAAAGACTTTAACAAGGCATGACCGTAACCGGTTCCCAGATAAGGCTTGGACAAACTGGAAATCTGCCTGGATGAGTGCGCGGAAAGGTCAGAGATCGTGGCCGCCGAACTCATGGCGTCGCCGATATAGAAGGTACCGGCCAACAGCCCCGTCAGCATCATTCTGCTGATACTCACGAGTAATTTACGGTCACCCATAGCACTTCCTGCATTTCTGTTCTTTCGTGAATTTGCCAAGTCTCCGCAAAACGCGGAGACTTGGGAGTATTGTCTACCAGGTCAAGACGCGACCAGCAGATCCCAGCGCAGGTAGAGCCTGACTGGGGGTCAAGAGCGGTAAAGGCTGGGCGAGATCCGCTTCGGTCATGCCGTTGAGATCAAGTGACTGTGCACAACCGATGATGCGTACGCCATTGTCTTCCGCTAATTTCATAAAATCGGCCACACTCTTGCCACCCGGCAGCGGGTAAAGTGCTTCGGAGACGCCTTTTTTCAGTAGTTCCGTGGCGGGTCCCGTGAAATACATGATGACGCTCTGTTCCGCTGCAGCGGCAGTAGCCGCCAGGAAAAACGCCGAAGGTAACCGTTTGGGATTCTCGGTTCCGGTAATCAAAATAATGACAAGGTCTGTTGCGGTGGATTCAGGCATGGTGATACTCCTTATTCAAGGGTTACATTGACGAAAGTGGGCGTCCTGCACAGGCATAACGTCCGGTCATCTCTCAGTGCCGTTTCACTAAAAGTCCTGTATGGACGGCGAACTCCCAATAGAGCCTGGGATCACAGCCGTGTTCGGTCATTCGGGCCGCTGCTGCCGCCTGGTCGGGTGACTGCTTGTCGAGCAATGCACGGTACCAGGATGCCTCTCCTACGGACACGCCGCGCATCAGCACGTCCTCTTGAGGACGCGCAATCAGCACGCGGTCACCGCCAAGGGTATCCAGATCCAGGGTTTCCTCCGTATCGGGGTGCCGGCACAGTTGCCAGAGCGCCATGAGCGGATAGTCCGACTCCACCAGCCGCACAGAAGCATGCAACCCGTTATCGACGGCATGGTCTGCTGCCAGATAGGCTTCATGGCTGGCCCATTCCAGCCGCGCCATATCGGGCAAATAGGCCAACGATCGGGTCAATGGATGACGGGCGAGAAAGGCGGGCAGGCGGTCGCCGTAGGCATTGCGGTCTCCGGACAAAGAAGGGATGGCACGACAGTAGGCATAGGAGATTTCCCGAAAACAGTCCTCCCCGATGAGCAGGAAGATCGCGCCGTAGATGTTCTTGAGGCCTTCGCTAAATCCCTCCAGCACATTATTACGGTAGATCGCCGTAGCGACGGCAGCAGAAATCGGTCCGCCGAGACCGGGAATGACGATGTCGTCTTCTTGCGAAAACACGGCGCTTGCAAACGATTTTTGCCAAGTCAGTGCGTCATTCATGGATCATCTCCAGGATATGTTGTGCTTTCTGCGCCTCGTCCAGTAGCATACTGAGCGGCGGGATGTTGGTATCCCATTCAATCAACGTGGGCACCCGGCGTCCGAGAATCTGCAAGGCGCGGCTATACAGAGACCAGACTTCGGGCCAGACGGCCTGACTGTGGGTGTCAATCAACACTTCTTGTCCCAATGCTGTTTCCACCGTAAATCCGGCCAGGTGCATCTCCTGAACTGCATCGGAGTTAAGGTTGACCAGATATTCGTCCCGATCGATACCGAGATTCCGGCTACTGACGTAGAGGTTGTTGATGTCCAGCAATAGTCCGCATCCAGTGCGCCGCACCAGTTCGTTCAGAAAAGCCCATTCCGGCATCTGGTCATCGGTAAAATGCAGATAGGCCGAGACGTTCTCAATCAGGATTTGTCGCTGCAGAACACTCTGGACCTGATCAATACGATCACTGATATGCTGGAGCATGCCGTCGGTATAAGGCATGGGTAATAGATCGTGGAGATAGCGTCCCTCGGATGACACCCAGCAAAGATGCTCGGAAACGAGGCCGGGTTCGTAGCGGGTTATCAGTCGCTGCAGTTGGCGCAGGTGTTCCGTATTCAACGGATCGGCACTGCCCAAGGATAAGCCGACGCCATGGAGACTCAAGGGATAATTACTCCGAATCTGGCCCATCACCAGATGGGCCAGCCCACCGGCGGCAAAAAGGTTCTCGCTGTGCGCTTCAATCCAGGCAGTTTCAGGTTTTCCGGTCTGAAAATCACGATAATGGCTTGAACGCAGGCCAATCCCCGCAGCCGCAGGAATGACTTCGTTGGAGGGTTTGGCATTCGGTTTTTCCATCGTATTCTGGATCATCGGGATATCCTCATTATTGCCAGAGCTGCTCAAAAAATGGGCTTTTTTCAGCATTCTGTGAACGTGCCGGGGCATATTCTGTCCCGGCACCGGGGTTTACTTCCCTGGAGTCAGACTGCCGCCTACGATTTTCAGGCAGACCCCTTTAGGTACCCCCAGCCAGGCATCCGGGTCACCATTCGTTTTGGCTGAACCCCGGGTGATACCACCCATGGACATGCACTGGTTCATGTGAGCACGGGCGATGCCGTAGCACTTTACATAGCCCGATGGCATCATTCCCGCCCAGGCGGTGCTGGCAAAACCTACTCCGGCCATGGCCACGACCCCGGCAAAGGCAACGCGCTGGAAAGTGTGCTTGCGATTTACTGTTACATTACTCATGGATATTGACTCCTTTTCAGTAACTACCACGTGGTTTTCCCCGAAGGGAAATATGCCTCACCCCCCAATGGGGCGGGACAATGCTTGATTAGACGGTTTTTTGAACAGCATGTGACATACGTTTCCAGATACGATTCAACCCATAATCCAAAGAGAATACGCCGGGGCCATAGACAATCGTGACCAGCAGGAAAATACCCCAGGGCACCTGATCCATCATTCCGGAAAAACCCATCTGCGGATAAGAAATGACCGTGATGATGTTGTATACGAATAAAAATCCCGCAGCGAAGCGACCCGCGAGACCAAACGCCAAAAGTATGGGGAAAACAATTTCAACGCCCGTCCCGATATAGGCGGCCCATACTGGAGGGAGCAGCGGTACGTGATACATGTATCTGAACAGAGCCACCGTGGCCGTCATGCTTTGCAGCTTTGCCATGCCAGCCAACCAGAATATCCGCGCCACCCAGAGTCGTACCGCCAAATCGGCGAAGGGGGCGAGATAACTTAACCATTGCACGATCCGGTCATACCCTTTTTCCATTCTGTTGAGCGCCACAGAGCAGGTTGTCACGTGAATTCCCTCCCGGGTTAGAATATGTTTTTAGGGATCAACTTGCTGCTTGCTAGGCAGATTCCGCAGTGAGACTGCATGAACGCACAGTAAGCTTTCCGTACACATAGCCCAGTACAGCGCCATAAACCAAATGCAGCATCCAGGTAGCCACAGGCGCCCTCATCCCGAATTTCCAACCGAAGACTCCGGCGCCAGCCATAGGCATGACGATAATCATCATCGCAAGCCAGGCGATGGTGCCAAATATCAGTCCTTTGACAATTGGGTTCGTCCCAGGCAGGTGCGGGGCAAGTAGTACGAACAATATGCCCCACGCGATGGTGCCAATGGCAAAATGCAGTATCCATCCGATCAGCATGGTCTGGGGTAATCCCATATAGGTATGGGCCATGGAAGTGAGCATCGCGATGACGTTGAGGTCTGGCATGAGACCCATGACGCTTTTAGCTATCATCAGCAAAGATAGGGCAATAGTAGCGACAAAGCCCGCTATCATGCCTTTTCCTAATGTATTACATTGCATATTCATGATGGTGCTCCTATTTACCAGGAAGAGTCAGGCTGCCGCCGACTATTTTTTGGCAGAGCCCCTTGGGAATCAGCAGAAACGAATATTTACCGCCATTGTGGATGGACTGGCCCGCACAGGAATGGGTGGTGGCCGCGCAATCATTCATGTGGGCTCTGGCAATGCCGTAGCATTGAACCCATGGTGCGGTGCTGGCAAAAGCCGAAGCGGCAGATCCAACGGTTCCCACCATCACCAACATGCTGCCCAGAATGACGCGCTGAGACAGATGGTGTTTACTGTGTATGGGCTTCATGGGTGCTCTCCTATAGATTGAGGTGTTCGTCCTCAACCTATTAGTCGTGGCTTGGCCGAAATTCTTACAGACGCACGGCAAAACTTTTGGTCAGACGGTCACGCCAAAGGAGATCACACCAGATCTCCATAGAAAAGCACCATAACGAACAGGTGGTTGTATAGACTGATCTACAGTGCTAAGTGGGATAAACGGATTCGAAGTGGACGGATATCGGCAGGTCGATGCACAGAGCGCCTTGGCCGTTGCCCAGAAGAAACGCAGCATGCGCTTTCTGCCATGCAGATGTGAGGGCCATAACATCCAACTTCACCAGCAAGGATTGCATGACGAGTCCCAATGAACCGCGTTGATTATATTGAAGACCGCTTGACTGATAGTGCGCGCGGGCTTGGGCAGCACTGTCTTGCCCGAGTTCTACCAGGCGCTTGATCAGGAGCTCCCGAAATGCTTCCTGACCAAGAATGGATAGGAGATAATGTGCGATGGCTTGACCCTCGGCCAACTCTTCCGGTAACTGCCGTCGCAGGTTTTCCGGAAGGAATGTGTGCATCGTTTCTCCCAACACATGGCCATGGATCAGATCTTCGTCCACCATCTGGGCCAAGTCGGGCAACGGGTCCGCACCAGTGCGCAGGGCCAATTGATGGAGGGCAATGGCCTCGTTACGGTGGCCACTCGGAGGAAGGCCACACAAGTAATGATCGAGAATGTCATGAATGAGTACCGAGGTAGGAATATGCAGACCCGTCTCACTGGTGGACGCGATAATCTCTGGATCATCCACCGTCATATCGATTTTCCATCCGCGCGCACCGTAGCCATCCATCCACTCGGCGCAGTAGGAGATCGGAACGGTCACCGACGGTTCAAACATCGTCTGGTACCTGATCCCAAACAATATGCATCACCTTGCAGCCCATCAAATCGGTGGATACAGGGCAATCATCACAGTGTTGTCGGGTCGGTGGCATTTCACAGCCATGGCAGCCCACAAGTCGCTGTCGTGCCGATTGAATGTCTACCAGCACCGATTTGAGTTGTTGCAGGTGGTCGTTGATCTCTACTTCCAAAATCGCCAGAGTGTCCTCAACGCGATGGGCGGCATCGTTTCCGGAATCACTGGCGGCACGGATGCTCGCGAGTTGAGCCAGTGTTTCGATGGATGTTTCCGCTCGAATCATGCCCGCGATAGTGAAAAAACGCGCTACATCTTCTTCGTCGTAATGTCGTGTACCGCCTTTCGAGCGCCCTGGTCGAATCAATCCCCTCCGCTCGTACAATCGCAGCGTCGAAACAGATACGCCGACGCGTTGGGCCACCTCACCGATCTTCACGGCTCAGAGTTCTACCACCTGTGCTTGGGAGCCGAGGGCTCGGGCAATTTCCGGGACACTCCCAATATTGAAGCGTTCGGGATCGTAACTGACGAAGAGTAGGTGGGGTTTAGGCGTTTTCAAACGAGCCTCGATGACACCCGGTGTGCGGGCAAGACTCGCTTCCATAAGCGGCTTTACGGCTGAATCATTGACGTGAATCATCATGTCGATCACGGTGCTCATGGCGATTTCTCCTTTGCTTTGAATGACACAGATAAAATCTATATTACGATATAGATAGTGTCAAGGTTCAACGCGGCAGAATACATAAACCTAAATTCAGCAGTTACTGAACACAGGGGATCCCTTTGATAGGATAAGAGTTTCCCTTGCGCAGGAGGCTCACCCAGATGAGTAACGACGCAATCCGTCCCCAGAAAGCCATTTCTGCGGACGTAAAGGCCATGATCGTGGACACGCTGGGTGGTCGCATTCAAGTGTTCTGGGACAAGGAATCGGCTGCCAGGCCTTTCGGGCAACTGGTGTTCTTTGCCGAGTTTCTGGACGTCGGCAGCCTGTTTGATACCTGGGTAGAAGAATGCCCCCCTGATTTACAATAGCCCCACAATGCCATGAAAAACCGGGACGTATTGGGCACCTGGAGTCTATCCATTCTGGTCTGCCATCACCGCTATGCCCATGTCACCGGATTACGCAGTGATGGCGTGGGTTACAATCCCCACAAACCGGGACGTCCGTCCCACGCCTATCATGTCTACTGGATGGGCAATCTCCGGTTGCTGCTGGACGTGGAAGTTACCGCAGGCGACCATTTGCTCCAAGTCTGACTTAATATCCGTGCTCGTACGAGAACCCAGTTGCGTCGGCGCCATAGCTTCATTACGGTGCCCGCTGAGCCCAAACCCATAACAAAGGTGATTAGCATGTCATGAATCAATGCCGATGTCACCTGGGTCCCGCCGCCAGGCCGGTAACGCGCTGAGGTCAATTCGGTCCGAGCGCAGCGGTCGTGCGGGATCGGTACGCAATATCTCCTGCTCTTTCGCTGCTTCTTCCAGCGACTTGCGGTGAATAAAGTCCGCTAGCTGTACCAGCAGACCCAGCCCAATTCCCGCCCCACACGCAGCGACCACAAACCAGACCACGCCGTTCATATCGATCATCCTTATCGGTTTTGAGAACAATATTTAAAAACAAAAGGTTAACTTTTCGCGCCGATGACTCTAGCCAGGCAGAAACCTACAACACATTGATTGAAAATCATAAACCACAAAATAGATAATTATCTATCCCATGGATAAAAGTAGATAATTCTACATACCATTTTGATAAATAAAGGATCCTCGCTGTTTTGCGTGGGTAAGATGGTGGTCGTAGACCGGACTTCAGAGGCCGCGCCGATCTCTGGTCAACCGCGGGCAACGCACGGTTGACCTCATCTCACAGCCCAACATCCTTCTCCAGCAGTCGCCGCACATACCGTGTGTAGGGAATACCTTGGGCCTGTGCCTTGCGCTTCAGGGCTTCTAGCAGCGGTGCGGGCAGACGCATGGTCAGCGCCGCTGATTTCGGCTCGAACTCGAAAGACGCTGGTTGGAAACCAGACAAGTCATATTGAGACAGATCTGCCGAATCGACAAAATGCTCTGCGTCTGTATCACTCCTGAGTGAGGGCATGGCTTTGAGCTTGGCTTTCATAATGATCAACCTCCTTTTGGTGCATGTAACGGGCACTGATCGGCCTTAGCCAGGTCTTTCCACGGATTTTACGCTTCATGAAAACAAGAAAGACATAGCGCCCGGCTATCGTCTTTCCAATAGCTCTCATGCGGGGTTCATCTGGATGCGGGTCGGCCATCACCGCAGGCGTACCCCTCAACACTTGCTCAATTTCTGATCGGGATACTCCGTGCTTACCGCATTTCGGCCAGTTCCCATCGTCCCAGTCGAATCCTGATAGGGTCATCGTTGAATTATGTGCTTTTGTACAAACAAACGCTATGCATTGAGAATCCCATGATCCAGGGGGCTTCATGCTCCATCGGAAAAATAATCGTGTCGTTTTCTGGCCTTGGCCACGGCCAAGGCCAGGGCTGCGGCGAGGATTTCGGCGTGTTCTAGTTCGGCAGCACTCAGGGCGACCACCCGGGTAGGCCGTTGGCCGATGCGCCCCCAGCTTTTGATGAGTTCCCACTCGCCCCAGAGATTCTGCCGGAGGGCCAGTCGGTAATAGCGATAGAGCCCTTCCTCCGACTGGATCTTCTGCCACTCCCGCACCCACCAGCGGTCCATGTCATAGCTTAAGTCAGCGGAGGGCGAGGATCCCATAGACATGCTGCTACGCGGTGACGTCCCGCTCGGGCACCATAGCCCCGGCGTGCTTGTAGATGGTGGAGCGGGATACCCCCTAGCGTTTGGCCACATCCGTCACTCGCACCCGGGGATCTTTGAGGAGCTGGCGGTTCTCCCGGATCTGCCGGACTTCCAATTTGGGCGGTCGTCCGCCCTGGCGTCCCCGTGCACGGGCGGCATCGAGGCCTGCGCGGGTTCTCTCACGAATCAGGTTGCGCTCGAATTCGGCCAGAGCGGCAAAGACATGAAACACCAGACGGCCAGTGGCGCTCATCGTCTCGATCTTCTCGGTAATGCTCTCAAAGCCATACCCCGGCTTTTCAGCTCCCCGACAATGCGTACCAGATCCGGCAGGCTGCGGCCTAGGCGATCAAGGCGCCAGACTACCAGTACATCTCCCTCACGCAGGGAGCGCAGGCATTG
>JAKBXD010000344.1 GCA_021840785.1 Pseudomonadota bacterium | reverse complement strand
GACGAGGTGTTGCGCCACTATGGCCTTGACCGCGGCGTGAAGGTCGTGGTGTCGGTGCCAGACGGCGAAGCCATCGCCAAGAATACGTTGAACGGGCGACTGGGAATCGTGGGGGGCATTTCCATTTTGGGGACGCGGGGCATTGTGGTGCCTTTCTCCACCTCGTCGTATAAAGCCAGCATTGCGCAGGGCCTCAACGTTGCCAAGAAGCAGGGATTATCGGTCGCGGTGTTAACAACCGGTGGGCGGAGCGAGCGCTATGCGATGGCTATGTTTCCCGAATTGCCCGAGGAAGCCTTTATCGAGATGGGGGATTTAGTGGGGTTTTCGGTCAAGCAGGCCAAGCATCACGGCATGCGGGATATTCGTCTCGTGGGGATGATGGGCAAGTTTTCCAAGATTGCCCAAGGAATCATGATGGTTCATGCCAAAAGCGCGCCGGTCGACTTTGGGTTTCTGGCCGAGGTTGCGCGCGAGGTGGGGGTCCCCAATAATTTGGCCGCGCAGATTCTCGATGCCAATACGGCGACGCAAGTGGGCGATTGGATGATGGCGTGGGGATATCCGGAGTTTTTTCAGCGGATGAGCGCTTATTGTTGCCAGCGCATACAGGACGAGGTCGGGGGCGGGGTGCGGATTGAGACGCGCATTACCACGCTAGCAGGAGACTTATTAGGAGGTGCTGTCACGGGTGAATAAGAGGGAGGTTGGTCCGCCGGGCCGCCACCAATGGCTCTCGGTTGTGGGGGTAGGGGATGATGGCATCGAGAGTCTTTTTGCGGAGGCGCTTCGGTGTCTTAAGGACGCCGACGTGGTGCTGGGCAGTGAGCGTCAACTGGCGTGGTTTACGGATGTCCGGGCGGAACGCCGCGTTCTCAAGTTTAAGGGGCTTCTGGAGGAATTGCGGAGCCTTGAAGATAAACAGGTGGTCGTGCTGGCCTCGGGCGACCCGCTCTGTTTTGGCATTGGATCCTATTTAACGACGCGGTTTGGCCGAGACAGGGTTGGCATCTATCCGAACGTATCATCCATTCAGTGGGCATTTAGTCGCCTCGGTATCGCCTGGCAGGATGCTCGCATCATCAGCGTCCATGGGCGGCCCATGGCAGGATTGGCTCAACGGGTGGATGGAGCGGATAAGGTTGCCCTGTTGACGGACGACATCAATACGCCGGCGGCCATTGCCCGGTATCTCTTGCAGTATGGCATCAGAGAGTACACGGCGTTTGTGGGAGAAAACCTGGGAGGTCCCGAGGAAAGGACGGGGCATTACCGTCTTGAGGAATTGGCTGATACTGACTGTGCTCCCCTCAATGTGGTGGTCTTGCTGCGGAATCCGACCGAACGCCCGAAGACCTGGACGCTCGGCATACCGGATGCGGAATTTTCCCAACGGCGACCAGACCGCGGGTTAATTACCAAGCGCGAGATTCGGGTGCTGACGGTGGCCGAATTAGCGCTCAAACCCGGTCAGGTGTTATGGGACATTGGAGCTTGCACCGGTTCGGTTACGATTGAGGCCCTGAGGCAGACCCCGGGCGTGACCGCTTACGCCATCGAAAAAAACGAAGCCGACTTAGAGAATTTGGTCGAGAATCAATACAAGTTTCGCACCGATTTTGTGGCCATTCACGGCAAGGCCCCGGACAAGCTGAATACGTTTTCTGATCCCGATGCGGTTTTTATTGGGGGAAGCGGAGGGGAACTCGAAGAGCTCTTGACGGTGTGTGTGCACCGTCTCCGCCCGGGAGGGCGCCTGGTCGTGAATGCGGCGACACTCGAGACCTTGTCCACGACCCAAAAGACGCTCCAAAGCCTCGGGGTGGATGTGACCGTGCAACTGGTACAGACGGCGCGCAGTAAGCCGATTCTTCATCTGACCCGTCTCGAGGGGATGAACCCCGTGTTTTTAGTGACGGGGTTGAAGCCGGATGGCGAGGAGGCGCAATGACAGAGAAATTCGGGACGTTGTACGGGGTCGGGGTGGGCCCTGGCGATCCGGAGCTGTTGACGATTAAAGGATATAAGTATCTGAGGCAGTGCCCCGTCATTGCCTATCCCAAGCGGCGCCAAGGCAGCAAGAGTTATGCGTTGGACATTGTTGAATTGTACGTTGATCCGTCGGAGAAAACTCTCCTCGGTTTCATTTTTCCGATGACGAAGAATCAAGAGGTGCTCACGCGGCGTTGGAATAAGACCGTGGACGCACTTTGGCAGCATCTTAGTGAGGGGCGGGATGTCGCCTTTGTCACCGAAGGCGATCCCATGATGTACAGCACCTTTATTCATATGCGGCGCTTGGTACAAGAACGTTATCCTGACGTCACCGTGGTTTCTGTTCCGGGGGTCTCGTCGATGCATGGGGCGGCCTCCAGTTTTGGATTGCCGCTAGCCGATGGCAATGAAACCATCGCCATTATGCCCGCGACGGGCGACCCCGAACATACGCGCAAAATGCTCCAGGATCACGACTGCGTGGTGTTTATCAAGGTTGCGAAAGTTTTAGACTTCATGATCGAGTTGCTGGACGACATGGACTTAATTGATAAAGCCGTGGTTGGCACGCGGGTGACGGGAACCGAGGAAATGGTCTGGCACAACGTGCGCGATTTATACGGCGTGTACCTCAACTATCTCACAATCATGGTGGTGAAAAAATGACGCACGAAGTTCAGATTGAGCGATTGCCAGCGCGCGTGTATTTAATCGGTGCAGGACCGGGCGATCCCGATTATTTGACGATGAAGGG
>JAKBXD010000343.1 GCA_021840785.1 Pseudomonadota bacterium | reverse complement strand
GCAGGTCAGTCCGTATTGACGGCGCAAATATCCCATGCCGCCACCCAAAGTCAAACCGGCCATGCCCACCTGGCCCAGATTTCCTGTGGGCACGGCCAGGCCATACGCTTGCGTGGCCCGGATCACATCGACCGCTAAGGCTCCCCCTTGAACGGTGGCCACATTGCTCTTAGGATCCACACGGACCGAGCGCATGGCAGCCATATCGATGACCACGCCATGGTCGCACGTCCCTAACCCCGCCGAGTGATGACCGCCTCCACGCACGGCCAACGGAAGGCTTCTGTCCCTAGCAAAGCGCACCGCCGCCACCACGTCCCGTACGCTCTGCACGGCCACGATGACGGCTGGATAGCGGTCGTGAACGCGATTCCAGACCCGCCGACGGACGTCATAGTCCGCGTGGTCTGCCGGGATAACCTGACCGTCAAGGCAATCTTCGAGTTCTTGCAACTCATGTCGTTTTACTGTATTCAAGGCAAACTCCATGCCATAACCTCCGTTTTAATTGCTAAAAGGGCCCCAACCGCAACGTAGTTCGATTCCGAGATACGACAAAAACCGGCCTGGCTGGTCATAAGCCGCTCTAAAGCGTCTTATGGTTCGAGTGCTTGCGACCACAGCGATGTATGGGTCAAGCACCCTCGTTCGCCATATTTAGCCCTTCGCCCTTCACCGCAAGAATTCCTTTCTCGAATATCTTATTCCAGGTCCGAAGCCAAAATATCTTATGTTGCTGGCTATTCAGCGTCCATCAAATCTGAACAAGCACGCCTAAAGGCCTGGCATTCCAAGGGGTTTGGGCGACGTGGCGTCCCACCGGATGCTCCGGTAGCCCGCCACGGCTAAAGTGTCCGCCTCCGGTAAATTGGCGGTTCAGTGGTCGGTATGTCGGCTTCCACGGCCCGCGCCCTTAGGCTATAGCGCGAGGAGTTCGCGGACATCGTCCTCGGTTAGGGAGCCTAACCCTTGCCCGTTGGCTTGCACCACCTGGTCGATGAGATTTCGCTTGTTCTCTTGGAGTTCATACATCTTCTCCTCAATGGTGCCTTTGGTAATCAGTCGAATGACCTGCACAACATTTTTCTGCCCAATCCGATGCGCTCGATCCGCTGCCTGTTCTTCGACGGCAGGATTCCACCACAAGTCATAGAGCAACACGGTATCTGCTCCCGTTAAGTTAAGGCCCGTGCCTCCCGCTTTGAGCGAGATGAGGAAGATGGGGCGTTCTCCGCGATTAAAGTCCTCGGTCAGACCCAACCGTTCCTTAGTGGGCGTGTCTCCGTCCAAGTAGTAAAAGGGCCAAGACCGCTGCTCCAATTCCCTTCGGATAATCGCCAGCATGGAGGTGAACTGGGAAAATATGAGCATCCGGCGATTCGACGCCATCGCTTCGTCAACGATCTCCAGGAGCAAGTCAAGCTTTCCGGATTCCCCCTCATAATTGTCAACAAAGAGACCGGGATGGCAGCAAATTTGTCGAAGACGGGTTAGACCGGCCAAAATTTTGAAGCGGCTCGCCCCGAATCCCGTCTCATCAATGCTTTCCTTGGCCTCATCGCGCAGTTGTTGCAAATAACCCACGTAGAGCTTTCGCTGCTCCGTGGTCAGTTCGGACGTCTCTATGGTTTCAATCTTATCAGGCAGTTCCTTTAAGACGTCTTTTTTCAAGCGGCGAAGGAGAAAAGGACGCGCACGTTTGGCGACGGCCTCGGGCGTCATTCGAGAAAACGAATCTTGGCTGCCAAAAAGCCCGGGGAAGACAGCATGGAAGATGGACCAGAGGTCGTCGAGCGAATTTTCTACCGGCGTGCCCGTTAAGGCAATCCGTCGCGAGCTTTGGACGGAGGCCACGTTTTGGGCTGTTTTGGTGGCGCGATTTTTAATCGTCTGAGCTTCATCCAAAATCAGCGCATGAAATTGCCGGGTTTGGTACCGGGCAATATCGCGCAGCAGGAGCGGGTAGGAGGTAATGAGTACGTCACACGGGTGTGACGACGCTAAAAGACGTTCACGCTCGTCGGGCGAACCGGCCACCACCACCACCTTTAAGTTTGGCGCAAACGTCTGAAACTCCCGCTCCCAGTTATACATCAAGGAGGCTGGACATAAAATAAGCGCAGGCTCTTGGAAAGCGCCCTCCTCGCGTTCCGACAATAAGAAGGCGATGCTCTGCAGCGTCTTGCCCAGCCCCATATCATCGGCCAAAATTCCGCCAAATCCATAATGAGCAAGCGTCTTCATCCATTGAAAGCCGAAGCGTTGATACTCTCGAAGAATAGGTGTAAGGCTCTGCGGTTCCATCGTCTCGAGATTGTCCGGATGTTTGAGATCGTCGAGCCAACGCCTAAGCTGTTTACCCAGCCGGATACCCGACGACTCTTCGGATTGGCCTAAAAGCCCCAACCCTCTCAAAGCAGGAACTTTAATCGTCTCCCCACCGAGCTCGCCTGGGTTGAGATCGACGTCCGAAACCAAGGTGCGCATGTCTTGAAACTCCGGACCGTTCAGGGAAAGAAATCGTCCCGATGGCAATCGGTGATAGGATCGACGCTCGATTAAGGACTTCAGCAGGCGCTGAATCTCCTTTGGGTCCAAGTCTCCTACTTCAAACGATATCTCTAGCCAATCCATGGCGGAGTTGAGATTGACCCGGGCCTTGGGCGCGAATGGCACGTGGTATACCACTTCCTCCACCCGATCCGTGGCATAGACCTCGACCAGCGTCTCAAGACGGGCCACACCATCG
>JAKBXD010000342.1 GCA_021840785.1 Pseudomonadota bacterium | reverse complement strand
CAGAAACTCCGCTGTGAGGTATGTGAAAGTGACGGCGTACTCGTTGACGGCTTTGCTGAGTACAATGTCCGAGCCTGCGTCGTCCGCACCTTTGCCATCTGGCGGCGATTCGGAGAGACGTGCGTTCTGAAAGCTCATCACGACGCCACGGAGAGGTGGATAGTACTGTAGTAACAATGGCGAGATGTGCTCCGCTATAAGGCCTTCCAGCGGGAACTCGTTTGCGCAGGGCGAGAGAGCGAGGTAGAGTGTGGATGTGACGGAGGTCCAGGGTGTAGCTTCAATGAGGCGTTGTTCGGGATCAGTCGCTTCGGCTCCGGTCGTTGCTGGTTGCGATGTTCGTGAAGCTCCAGGCTGCGCCGAGGGGACGTCCGCATCAATAATAGCGCTACGGCGGTCCTTCTTCGCCTTCTTTGGTTGCGTTGATCCTGCTCCATCTGCTGTCCCTTCTACCTCCGCACTCGGTCTCCGCTCTGCACCATGACCTTGCCTCGATGCTGGCCGGGCCCCTTCCACGTCACCAGACTTTCGCGTCTTCGATTCCTTCTTCGACTTCTTCGCCGAGCGTCCATCGTCTGCTGCAGCGCCATCTACAAGATGCTCTTCCCTCTTCCGCTTCTTGACGCTGTTGTCCGTCGAGCCTTTGCTCTTCTTCGCCTTCGCCATGGTCGGCGTCTCCGGCGTACCGACGGGAGACAAGGTTGTGGTCATGGCCGCGACTGATTTGGAAGTATGCGGCGAGTACGGAGAGCGTTCGGCGTGCCTGTCTTCAATCGCAATGGCAAGTGCCGGCAAGCGAAGCGCATCGGGAACTTTTTTGTCTGCGGGCGCGGGCACGACTTTTGCCTCCCACCCAGCCCGGTCACTGCCGGAGCTGAGGCGCCGGGCCGTTGGCCGATCCGTTGAGGCTTAAAATATGCTTGACTCGCGCTGCATTTTGCTACAGACATCCACCCAACATCGTCCGTTCTACTGATCCCGTCAACCGCATACGGTTTTTCTTTTGGCATTTGTATCCCGCGGAGCTACTTGAAGACACCACGAGATCGTATGACGCGCCTACCACGGCTGACGCAGCCCACAGTCTGACACCCGAGTCAATTTCACCGAACATTCGCCGGGATGGCGAACGACCTACTTACTTTCGCTGGCTGGTACTTCCTCCCCAATCTCGCGACTGGCTACCTTCAAACAGCGCTCTACACAATCTTCATCCGCGCTGGCGACCCTAAGCCAGCTCCCGGCTCCCCCCGCTTCACCAAAGACCGTCGCCGCATCTTCGTCTTCGTCATCCTGGCCTACCTCGTCTACACGGTCTATGAAGCCGATTGGCAGCTCCGGCGAGCTGGAGACTTCTACCGGGATCTTGGTGTGCCTCATTCGATATCCACTGGTGACTTGCAATCGCATTTCCGGAAATTGACTGTTAAGTTTCATCCGGACAAACTTTCCTCGTCGACCTCCGCAGGGGATAGGGCGAAGGCTGATGCCTTCTACGTGCATCTGAAGCTGGCGAGGGATACGCTCATAGACCCCGCGAGAAGGTTCGCTTATGATCGGCTGGGTCCGGGTATACTTGCCACGCAGTCGGCCAAGACGATCAAGGACGTTGTCACAGCCGGACTTACGGAGACAGCTATGTACTATTTCGGCACAGGTGGCGTGCTGGTCCTGCTCGGCATGCTTGGCTACTTGCAGCAAGGGCGTTTTTGGCGGTATCTGGTCATGGCCGGATTGTTTGTGGTGGAGGCGCAGACGATCATGCGGCCCGAGTTTCCGCGACTGCTGACGAACTTTGTCAATCCCTTGCTCGTCCGAACTGGGTTGAGGGCGCCTTATTTGCCTTTTCAGATGCTCACGTTGCTGCGGAGAATCGCAGTTGCGTTCTTCATCGCGCTATCCCAGCTTGGCCCGGTGTTGAAAGGCCCCGATACTCTAGCAGGCACGGACGAGAATGTCGATCCGAAGTTGATGGACCGACTGAGCGTACTCGGCCATGCAACGGATCAGGAAGTGACGAGGTTGATGGGTTTGGAACTGACGCCGTTCGCCGAGGGAGAGGAAGGCAAGAGAGAGCTGAAAGTGACGCTGAAGGAATGGCTGGTGCAGAATACAATGCGGAATGATCCAGAGGTCAAAGCGGCGATTGGAGCTGTCTTGACCAGAAGAAGGCAGGAAGGCCTGGTGGGAGATGGGATTTTTGTATCTTGATAGCTTAAGCCTCTCCTCATGCTTCACCTAATGCAGGACTCTCGTGGCCCCAGATTTCCGCCTGGTACTCCCAAACGGACCTCCAGTACATCTGGCTGTCCCGTTGCATCGACATTCGCTAGAGTAGAGCTGTGCTCAGCGCCTGCATCCTGCTGCCCTGATCGTCGCACAAGATCTCAATGACAGCAATTTCCGGAAGTTGCGCTTTATGCAGCTTCCTCCTCCGCCGCCGCCTCATCATCTGCACCCACTTTGGGATACCAAAGCGACACCCGTACCGCATCCTCCCACCATGTCGACAAGCGATGCTGCCCAGCCGTAAAGCAGACGTGTAGATTATCATAGAGCCCCCACGGCAGAGATGTCTGATCGAGTAGTGAATATGATGGTGTCCCGCCGAAGCGACAGCGCTGGGTGGAAGAGGGAAGGCACGCCAAAAGCGGGGCAGATCGCAACCGGGTTGCCACCTAGGAGACAGGTGGAGAGAGCAGCTGCATGGCCTAGGCAGGAAAGTGACGATACCGTGAAGTTGAACTCCGTAATGATCTTGAAG
>JAKBXD010000341.1 GCA_021840785.1 Pseudomonadota bacterium | reverse complement strand
GCCATCCCAGTTTGAGTTGCAACTGCGTAAAGGGATTACCCATGGTGCATCACCACCAGCGTGGCATTGTCGGCAAACGAGCCCCGGGCTAATGCCGCCGCCACGGGATCAGGAGTCGCCACAATGTCCGGCCAATCGCCCACAGGGATGGGATTGAGGCCGTCGGTGGCCAACACCACCGTGTCGCCCGCCTGCCAGCTGACCGGAAACACCTCGACGGTGACGGGATCGATCCCGAGACATGAGATCAACTGATGGGCATCCGCCGCCGTGTTTTGGGTATCCCAGGGAGCCTCCTGCCGCCCCACGCGTTCGCCAGCGGGCGTCATATCGAGGGTTAACGGGGCTACTTGGGATCCCCGTACCAAAGTCGCTCGAGAGTCCCCGACGTGGGCGATCCAGAGTTGGTCCCCGTGGGCGACCGCCCATAGGAGCGTGGTCGCGGGCGGGCGCGGATCCGTCGTGTGGCCCAAGGCCCGAACCGCGCGATGCGCGGCGTGCACCCCCTCCCGCATCCACAGATCCAGCGGCCCATCCGGCAGGGGGCGGCTCGCGATAAAGGCCCGCAGTGCGCCCAAGGCCAACCGCGAAGCCTGATCGCCATGCGCGTGCCCACCGAGTCCGTCCGCAACGGCTGCCCACGGCCCTCCGGATTCCCAGGCGTCTTCCTGCCGAGTAGGACCCCCTAAGGCTTGTCCGCCGTGTATGACGTGCGTCTCCACCGACATGCGAATCGCCTCCTTGTAACAATGTATCCATCATAGAGCACCCCCGGCGGGGGTGCCGGATCGGGAGAAATACCTCGGCTCAGGCGCTCAACCAATCACGCAAAGCGGCTTCGGGATGGCGGTCCGACCAGGCCCGGCATTTTTTGAGGGCTTTGGCCTCGATCTGGCGAATGCGTTCACGGGTCAGCTTAAAGACCTCGCCCACATCTTGCAGCGTCATCGGCGCGCCAAGAAATCCGTACCGTAAGCGTAAGACATCCGCTTCGCGCGGCGTCAACGTGCTGAGGACCTGATCCACCACGTCTTTGCGCCCATGGCGGGTTAACACATCCCACACGGTTTCGGCGTAGTCATCCGGAATCTGGGATACCCATCCAGTCTGCGAGGTGTCTTCATCGTTCCGGCGCGGTGTATCTAAAGACAGCGGATGGGCTTGCGTGGCGGCCCAGTGCAGCCAAAACACGGCCTTAGGAAGCGACCAGCCGAGGAGATGCACCAGATCGTCGGCCGTGGCCTCTTGATGATGCGTGCGCTCCCATGCCTCCATGGCACGACGAAACGCACTCTGTTCGAGCGCAACATGGACAGGTAAGCGGATCTGCCAGAAAAACGTGGCGCGTTCCCGTTGCCAGGACTGGAAAATCCAGTGGGAGGCATAGGTCGTAAAGCGCGCAATATCCGGATTATAGCTCTGCGCGGCATGCCAGAGCCCGCTGTTGGCGGCTTGAACCGCGTCCGACAGGGACCACACGTGTTCGGTCGGGCTATAATACTCCCACTTGCGGGCGCATTGGGCCGCGTACCGGAGATTATGGACCGCCAGAGTAATCCTTGCGTCCGGATCCCCGGCCTGTGCTCGCCGTGCAACATCGCGTTCCTGGGCGAGGCTTAAGAGCGGGATTTCTCGGATCCGCGCAAAGTACGCGTCCAACGAGTCCATAGGGACCATCAAGACGTCGGGGAGATCCCACCGGTCGGATGCTTCGGGGGTATCGTAATCATATTCAACGGCGGTAGCCATGTCGATCACCTGATTTCTGTGGGATAGGGAACCAGCGACACACAAGAGGAAAACGCGCACACCTCTAGCACCCCCAGCGGGGGTGCAATAAGAAGGTGTATAAGCGATTAGAGAAACATCTTAGGAGAATGAGGTGATAATTTTGGCGCTCCGACGTTGTGTTTAGTTTTCCAAGGAACCTCAACAAATCATTCACCAATCGGGTGAGGCGATGCACGTCCCGGAGGAGCATGGTCGACCGCTCCGGCGTCGGCCGTAACGCACCGGTCGCCAACCCCTCCAGGTTCGCCCCTAACACCGTGAGCGGCGTTTTCAATTCGTGCGCGACACTAGCGAGAAACATCTCCCGCTCGGATTGGTCCGTGGCGAGCCTGCGGGCCATTTGATTCAAGGCATAGCTTAATTGCCCCCAAGGCCCGGTATCCGGGACCGGTAGCGGCTCCCATCGCCCTTCGTCCAACTGATTAATCCAGGCCACGATATCCAGCCAATGGCGCTCAAGGACCTGGTCCACGCGTCGTACCAGAATCCAACCAATCCCGGCCACGGCGACCCAGACGAGTCCCGCCACTAGAAGATAAATTTCGGCCACGGCCACACTCCACCCCGTCCAGAGTGTTCCGATCCCCACAGTCAGTCCGAACGCGAGACCCATGCCGATGGTCAGGATCAACCAGAGACCTAAGGACCACCGGGGCCCGGATCGTCGCGCCAACGGTATCCCACCCCCCGAATCGTATCAATGTACCGCGGTGTCTCGACAGGGTCTCCCAATTTCTTGCGCACCCGGGCGATTTCCATATCGACCGCCCGGTCAAACACCTCGCCGACGTCGCCCCAAATCTGGTTGAGCAACTCCTCTCGGGTC
This sequence comes from Pseudomonadota bacterium, assembly GCA_021840785.1. The sequence goes on along the minus strand of JAKBXD010000341.1, from coordinate 150 downwards.
CACACCCGGCCCGGGTTAGTTGCGAGGTGCCTCAGCAGTTCAAATTCCAAGGTCGTGAGTTCCATGAGGGCATCCCGGCGCCAGACTTGCCGTCGTGAGATGTCGATCACTAAATCCTTCGTCTCAATACGGTCACGTCGACCCTCGGGC
>JAKBXD010000340.1 GCA_021840785.1 Pseudomonadota bacterium | reverse complement strand
GGATGAAAAGTCCCCAAAAGGCCACAATCACAGCCAGCGGGCTCATCCATAGGGAAAGCACCGCCGAGGCTGCTAACATCATCCAGGATGCGGCTACGCCGAAAAACACCGGATCCAGGCTCTTTTCCTTACCTTGGCGCACGACCTGAAACGACTGCACCATAGAAATCAACGCGGCCAGGGACCAAAAGCCTGCACCCACGCGAAAGAGGATGGTCGAGGTGAATAGGGAAAACCAGCTCACGATGAGGCCTGTGGCCGCGGTGTAAATCGGCAGGTGAAATCGGATCCCCTGGCCCCGGGACATCGAAAACATGGGGTTCAGTTTCTGCTGCACGGTCAGCACTAAAAGCCCCATCCAACCGACTAAGGCCGTGGCGATGTGCACGGGTAAGATCCCCCGAGTAGGCCATCCGCCCAAGAATGACAAGGCCATGAACAACCCCAGCAGCCATACCAGGTTAAACGCCCACAGTGATCCCCGTAGACCCCGCAACAGGGTGGGTTCCGCTTTAGCGCTCACCGCACTCTGTTGCCACACGCCGATGCTCCAAAGGCTGATGGCCAGTGCCAAGAGGATGCCGCCGACGGCAAGAAGTGCGCTCTGGTGGAAGGTCAGGCCTGCCGCAAAGGTGAAGATGGCGATCAGATAAAGAAGGAAGTTTCGAACGATATGGCGCGTTGCTTGGGGCGCGACATCAAAGACCACGGGCACCCACTGCGTCAACACGCCCATGGCCGTCATAGAGAGAAAGCCCAGAGTAAACAGGTGAACAACCAGAACTACGGCGAAACTCCCGTAGTCCCCAATGGCCAGCAACCTGCCATTTTTCATGAGGACCAGGGCGGCGGCTATCAAAAAAGCATATGCGCTACCCACATAAAGGAGCGGTGCCACCATGCTCGGCGATCGGGCCGGGTTAATGCTGGGTTTGTAGGAATCCCCTCCGATGGGAGGTCTCTTCATGGGGTGACCTTCTCTCATCCATACCTTGCCTGGGGAGTCACGGTGATGTAGACTCGCGTGACTCTCATAAGGAAGATACCGGCCAGGGCTAAAGCCTTCTGTGACATCGATCACGGCCAACACGATGTTCGGGCATGCCAATTTCTTTGGAGGCACCACCAAGCCTAAAAACGCTTTGGGCGTGACGCCGATCACAGTCTTTTCTGCTGGGAATCCTAGGATAGAGGCAGGTTCCTTTGTCGTATGGACCAAGGGATCCGAGACGGGGGCGATGACATGATTCGATTGCTATCCCAGCGTTGGCAGCATGGGGTATGGGAATTTGACTACCAGGTGCATACGGGAGTGTATCACTGGGACCACTATCCGGTGCGCTTAACCCATGCTGCCGATACTCCAGATACGCAGATCCAAGCAGATTTGGCAGCCGTGGTCACGGCGACCATCCAAGCGCGCATGGCTAGCGGTTCGCTCTCTCCCCATGGGCAGGTCATGCACTGGACCCGGCTTATTCAGCAATGCCACTGCAGTCCTACCCACCACGACGACCACATCATGGACCTTTGCTCGCGACTGGTGGACCGACTGCCCGTATCCCGAGAGGCCATCGTCAGTAGCCATTTTTAAGGGTGGCTTGCAGATCTTCTCGCCGTATATCGATCGGCGACCTGTTACCTCCGCTCACCGACGAATGCTGAGCGCGGCAAGTCATCAGACGAGGAAGGCGGGATCCGGCCCGTGGGCCGAAGCATCGGGGGTAATCAGATGGGCAAGAAGCTGGGAGACGCGAGGAAGCCGCTGAGAGTAGGGCGGACCTACCCCGAGCGCACGGCGGCTTTCGGGGTTTCGCTAGGCTTTTGGGCCACAGGCGGGTTAGGGATCGTGCTGGGGTTTTGGCGCCTCGCTGCGAGCGCCCATCTCGTGCTCCATCGTCACCTGGGAAATCCCAGAGTTTTGGGGGCCGTTCACCTGTTTACCCTGGCTGGATTCAGCATGCTCATGATGGGTGCGCTCTATCAACTGGTGCCGGTCCTCCTCAATTGCCCACCCGTCCGGACACGGTCGGCGCTGGGTCAATGGCTGCTTTATGTGATCGGGTTGACGGGCATGATCGGTGGACTAAGCGATGACCAAGGAACATGGATCGCGCTAGGTGGGTTAGGCGTGGTGGGGGGCAGTGGATGGTTTTTGGCCAATCTAGGTCGGCTCATCCTTCGCCGGCGAACCTGGAACATTACCGCCTGGTTCTTTAGCTGTGCGCTAGGCTATTTAGCCTTGACGCTGATGTTGGGCGGTCTCTTGGTAATGCGCTTGGAAGTCCATTGGCCTTCCTTTAGCCACGTTCTGGCCCTGCACCTCGTGGTGGCGCTAGGCGGATGGTTTGGCCTGTTGATGATGGGGCTCAGTTATCGCTTGTGGGCGATGTTTGGCCGCCGCCATCAAGAACCGCAGCGATGGAAAGCTACTTTGGGCTTGGCCAACGTGGGGATCATCGCCATGGGTATCGGCTATGCGGGCTCCTCCCATCTCCTCGTGTGGCTGGGCTGGGTGTGTCAAGCCGCAGCGGTTTTGACCTATGTCGTAGACCTTCGTGCGGCGGGCTGGAATGATCGTAGGACCATGGCCGATCCGGCCTTGCGGACGCAGATTTTGGCCACCCTGTTCCTGGCAGTCTTTGAGGCATTCGGAACCGAAGCACTACGAACCCATCAGCCATCCTTCTGGGTGCTGGCCATTTTGGCCTACGGATTGGGTTGGCTGGGCCTAAGCTTCATCGCCTTCATCCATAAAATTTTGCCATTTTTAGTTT
>JAKBXD010000339.1 GCA_021840785.1 Pseudomonadota bacterium | reverse complement strand
GAGATGGGGACCATATGGCGTCGAGGCGACGATGCCCTCCGGAAAGGTGCCCACGGTCTTCGCATCGCACCGGGGACAGGTTTTCACGTCGGCGCGATGCTCGGTCACCATCATGTTCAGCGGGGGTATATCGAAGACTTGACGTCGCCGGACCTCATCGACCGCCACGTCGGCCAACATCTCCCCGCAGCTCTCACACACACTGACCGGACGGCGGATCACGGTCTCGGGGGTATCCGCCATCTTCAGGGTCTCCCCGGGATGACCCGGCTGGCCCCCACGCGGGCGCCCGGACGGGCGCCGTTGACTACGCGGCGGTGGTTTCTTCAGCCCATCGGCCGATGGTGGTTGGGAGCTGTTCCGGCTGTTCCGATTGACTTGGCGTTCAAGCTCCACGACCCGCACCTGCAGCCCTTGGACTTGGGCCTCCAGCCGCTCAATCACATCAAATAGTTGCGTCACCAGGTCGACCACCGCATCCGGTCCCCGGGCGTATACTTGGCGAATTTGGTCGGGACTCAGTCGCTTCATGGCGTTCACCTCTTGAAGAGGGATTCGCCATGGATCAAGCCAATTCCTTTGAGGACGACTCTGTATTCGTAAATTTATCCGTGGGGTCGCGTGGTCGCGCAACAGCGCGCCTGAGGCGGTTCTCTCGCGCTAAATCAAAGGGGATACGTAAATAGTTACGAATTATTTACCATTACGGGTTCGTTGCTAGAATTATTAAAAAGATATACGGAAAAGGCGGGAACTCTTTATCGAATTTCCATCAGCCAGCAAATAGTCCATCTTTTGCGTTGCTTCCGCTTGCATGATAACATGCGCTCCCCTGGGGACACGGTTTGCCGGATGTCCCATGGCAACATCTGATTGAGAACGGGGACGAGGGCGATCTCATCCGCAAACTGGCGAAATAAGGGAGCCGCTCCCACCGTATACCATAGAAATGTTCATAACAATCTCTTCGCGATTGGGGACGCAAACTCAGTTGCGAACTATTCTGGTAATTTAATGGAGATATTTAGATGTGGAAACGTGTACGGCGAAATCCACGCCATATTCTTCCCGGTCGTGAACGACCGGTTAACTGCTGTTTGCGCACCAGTTCAACGTTCTTGGCCCAACCTCCTTGGGGTCTCGACAAAAGGCCCGACTTCCGAAAATCGCCATGGCTTACGCCGCGACTTTGACGTTAGGCGGTGCGCAATAATAACTTTCATGATTTGGGTTGCGGCCGAATCACATAGTTCCACTCCCCATGAAAGGCAAAACGGGTGAGATTGAGCGAGTTTAAGGTCGCGTCATCGACCTTGCGGCCCGGCTCGTAAACATATTCACCCAGTACGGCTTGAACGGATCCGCTCCGGCGGGTGCGCGTATGGCCGATGCATTGGACGACGATTTCAAACGTCTCGAGAGGCCTCACACGCGTTGTAACTGTTTAGGTACCCCAATGCATGCCGAATAGGCACCCGACTAGCGGGTGCCGTAGGGCGTAACGGGCTAGCTCGGAATCCAAGCTTCGCCGGCCAACACGGACCATAATGTCGTTAATGGAGCCTGACCTTGTTGAATGGCTGTCATGACATAGCTCCGGATCGTGGCAAAGGTTTTCCCGCCGGCTGCGGTGCGAAAGGCACCGGATACTTTTTGCTTCACCTTCATCATGCGGAGCGCTCGCTCCGCCGCATTGTTATCGAAGGGAATCGTCAAATCCTCCAAGAACGCTAAAATTTCGGGCCGATGGGTTTCGAGTCGGCGTAACAGGTTTTGGGCCAAATTCCGCTTGATCGGTCCGCGCTGGCCAGGGGTCGGCGGATCCGGGTGGCGCTGGCGACCTTGGTGTATCAACACGTCAAAATACGCCTGGTAGCTGGCCATCCGACCGGGATCGACCTGGGAGTGGTCGGCGGCGCGCGCTTGATTCGTCGCGTCGAGCATGGCGGCCAGCAAGCTCTGAAGTTTATCGACCCAGGCTTCCCCAGTGACTTCATACAAGTCGGTGAGATCCCGGAGGAGATGCGCGTTGCATAAGGCATGGCGACCGTCAAAGCGATAGTAAGGCTTCCAGAAATCATGAACGGCCACCCCTTCGCGGTGGTCCATGACCCCCAAGTCAGCAATTCCTTCTTCGCCCCGGCGAGGATGGAGTCCGTAGAGGGTATAGCCGGGGGCGGTGGCCGTATGCATTCACCACAAGCGCCCTTCGACCCGAAATCCGGTTTCATCCACAGGGATGACCGGGGCTTGGCGTAAGGCCTCGCGAATGGGGATCCGTAACGGCTGCACCCGGTTACCGATGCGGGTCGCGGCGTCGACGAGCGTCCGTCCACTGGGGGCCTGGCCCAATAACTCGAAAAACAGCTGACGAATGCGATCGATCGGGATCATTGGGAAGACTTGAAGGTACGTGGCTAATCCCACGATCCGAGCTCCATATTGAGCCGGGGCCACCACATCGGCGGGAAAGATCCCCATGGTTTGGTGGTGGCACATGGGACACGCGTTGATCTCGGCCTGATGCTCCGTCACCGTCAGAGACAGCGGCGGGATGTCGAAGACTTGCCGCCGAATTATCCGTTCTGGCGCCACCGCATCCAGCGATCCGCCACAGTCCTCACACAACGCGACCGGATGGCGTTCGACGGCATCCGGCGCATCCACCATCTTTAACGTCTCCCCGGGATGACCGGGTTGTCCACCCCGAGGGCGACCGGACGGTCGCCGTTGGCTCTTCGGCGGTGGCTTCTTGAGCCCGTCGGCCGAAGGTGGTTGCGAACTA
>JAKBXD010000338.1 GCA_021840785.1 Pseudomonadota bacterium | reverse complement strand
CTCTTGAAACGCTTTTGTTCAAGCATTCGCTGGGATTGGCACAATTCCTCCCATCCGATGAGCGTCTCTTGGATGCTTAATGATGCGAATCAGCGAGATGCGGGGGCATAAGCGCACCGTGCGCCAACGGCAATTTGATATCGGGTATCATCATGATATCGAGGGTGGTTGAGACTGAGGGAGGTATCGCCATTGACACAGGACTGGACGGATCACGCCCTACGCCAGCTGTGGGCGGAGGGCATTAATTGGCGCGCGTTGGCGTCGTCCGGCGTACCCCATGTCGAGGCATGGCTTCAATGCCGGGACACCCTCCCACGGCGTGAGCCGTTTCATTACCCTGGTCCAGAACAGGTGCGCATCGGTGCGCCGCTAATGGCTCTGTTTGTGGACGCCGCCTCCTTATTTTCCTGGGCGGAACGTCTCTGCGGCGGGGCGCTCCAGGGAATTGGCGCGGCGCAGGTGGAAGACGGACAACTGGACCGCGTGGCCCATTGGCGCCTCAACCTCGCCCTTGATCGGGGATTCTCGACACCCGAGCGCGTCGTGCAACGCTGGGCGGACCATCCCGATCAAGTGCAGGATACCCCCGCGGAGCAGCAGATTCTGGCCTGGTATCGAAACCACGAGTCGTGGTTGGGACGGTGGCATCCAGACCGTGAAGGGTCCGGAGCCATGCGCCGAGCACCGATTTGGGGCGCCATTTACGGTGCGCTGCACTGGCGTCCTGCGTCCGATCCCAAGGACTTGGGCACCATCTTGGAAGCGGCGGGGTGGGACGTGCCTGGCAATCAGCTCGTGGCGGGGGCGTTTAGGGGGCGCGGCCCCCGACCCGACATCGAAGCGGACAGTTTAAATGGCCTCGTGCACACCGTGGTCTCGGCGCACGGGCATCCGCCCCACGGCTAAGATATGGGTCTTCGATATAGGTGACCCCAGGGACTTCTTACGGCGCATTTGGGGGCGAGTGTCCCGAAAGCACTCATGACCACTTGGACGTGTGCGGCGCTGTCGCGCTGTTTTATTCATTTACAACGGTGGTGCAAACCGATAAGGTGGCTGAAAGGGGTCAACGGGGATCCGCGCATCGAATTTCCTTGCGATCTGATGTGTGACGTATGGGAGGAAGAATGGGTTTGGCTACGCCGACAATCAAAGCGCTGGTTTTGGATTTGGATGGAACATTCCTCAGAACGGACAAGACGATCTCGCATCGGAATCGCGAGGTGGTTCGACGGTGTGTGGAGGCCGGGATTGGCGTCATTGTGGCGACGGCTCCTCCTCCCCGGGCGGTCCGGAAATTCATTCCCGACATGCCTTGGGTCGATTGCGTGGTGTATTACAACGGTGCCCTGGTGACGTGTCAAGCCATGGAGCGGCACACGCCAATTCCCCCGGAGCTTAGCCGTCGTGTCACTGCCTCCATCCGTGCCCGGCAGCCCGAGTCCATAATCGTGTACGAAGTCCATGACAATTGGTATGCCGCAACCCCGATTCCCGACTTCAGCCGCGCCGTATTTGGGATTGGCCCCGCTGATCCCACGCCCGAGATAGCGGACGAGACCTATTTCTCCGCCCTGTCGCCAACGAAGATTCTGATTCCAGGGTTCGATGCGTGGCGGGACCTCCAGGAAGAATTCCGCCACATGGTAAACGTCATTGCAACCGACGGCGGCGCGTTAGTACAAATCATGCACGCCTCGGTGTCGAAAGAAGCGGCGGTCATGCGAGTACTCGATGATATGGGGATTGCCCCCGCCGAAACTATGGTTTTTGGTGACGATGTGAATGACGTGGGGCTGTTCCGCCTTTGTGGCGTTCCCGTGGCGATGGGGAACGCGATCCCGGAGCTCCGCGCGGTGGCGGCGTATATTACGGCATCCAATGATGACGATGGCGTGGCCGTGGCCGTGGCCATTGAGCCGTTGGTGGCACGTGGGTTCTAGCTGTGGGATTCGGGGGTACAAGTGGCGTAGCCAATCGGGCTCGGCCAGAAAGCGATGGGCAACCAGAGCCTACGTGACGTGACACCAGAAGGGGGCTTGTATGGCACTCACGTTTCGAACCATGGATGCAATCCGCGATCGCCACTATTTTGTTCAGTTCCGGAACAACGCAGCGCGTGCCAGCTTTGGGCAGGAAGACCCGTTCGATGAGCAGGCATATGCGGACCTCATTGCAGCAAGAACCCGGGAGTTTCCGGACGGCTACGTGATGGTGGAACAGGATGGACGGATCGTGGGGCAGATTGAGATGCACCCCCGAGAATTCGAGGGCCGGAGGATCGGTTTCATCAGCCTGTTTTACCTCGTCCCCGAGCTACGCGGCAAAGGTTACGGGCAGCAATTAATCCAATATGCGGAGGGTGTTTTTCGCCGCCATGGCATCAGCGAGTATCATCTGCGAGTGTCCCCCACGAACGAGCCGGCTCTGCATTTCTATCGGAAGTGTGGCCTCGTTAAGATCCGCGAAGAACAGCATCAGCACGTTATGTGGCGGATGGGAAAGCACATTTAATCGATGCGGCACTCGCCGCGAGCTTCCGGCAGCCGGGGGGATGCGTTGTGCAATAGTTGCCATGATCAATAGCCGGTTCTCGGGGGCGAGAGTCCCAGAAGGAAAACCCGTGATGTCCGTCCAATTCCACTTGCAGCGCTTTCATGCGTGGCTAATAGCTCGTCTACGGGCATAACCGGATTGAATGAAGGGGTGGTCCTGTGAGTCCTCTTGTGGAATTCGAGACAGCACGCCTGTGGTTGCGACAGCCCGTGGAGGCCGACATCCCC
>JAKBXD010000337.1 GCA_021840785.1 Pseudomonadota bacterium | reverse complement strand
GTCACGCCCCCTCGGATTCAACTGCTCTTCATGGCGCGACCACGAATCACGGGGAGGAGCCCTCCCGCACGTACCGTCTCAAAATAAGTCAATGTCAAGGGGGACTGCCGTACGGCAGTTTCCACATCACGGGTCAACCGACACCCTCCGCCCAGGCGCCGCCACACCGGTTCGATGCCCTTTTGCACCATGCTGGCCAGTCGATGGGGATTGGCGATATGCTCTAAAAATAGATACTGCCCACCGGGTACCAGCACGCGTGTGATTTCGTCCAACACGCGTGCCACATCTCCCACGCTACACAGCACCAGGCTACTGATGACCGTATCAAACGCCCCTTCGGTGAAGGGCATCGCCTCGGCCGACGATCCGACAATGGCCCACTCCGGAAACCTACGGGACAGGGTCCGGCACATCGTCGCATCCGGTTCCAGCAGCACGACCTCCGTGGTGCGGCTTCCTAAGACCGGCACATCCAAACCCGTGCCCGCTCCAATAATGAGCGTCCGTCCTGACGCCTGCGCATTTTGGGCTCGACGTGCGTCCCCTAATGCCCGTTCCAGGGCCCGTTCCGCCAGGGGATACCCACGACTGAACCACGGGTGATCGACGCGAGCACGGGGTAAAGCGTCATCGGGCTCAGTGCCTGGCATCGTTAGGACACCACAAACTGGCCGGCCATGCCTTGAGCCGCGTGGCCTGGCACGGGACAAATGTAGGAGTAAGTCCCCGCCTTGGTGGCAGTAAATTGTGTGCTCCGATGATATTGGCCTTGGCTCGTCTCCGGTAAAATGGGCATAATAAAGGCCCCCGAGAACGCGGCAGGTCCTTGCATCATGGCCATCTCACGAAAGGGGGGGCGCGCCGTCGTCACCTCAAACCCATGCATATAGCCCTGGTCGGCATTGACCAAATCCACCGTGATCTGAGCCCCCTGCGGCACGACCACCTTGGGGTTGATGAGCCCGTCAATCTCCCACTGCATCCCCTTAATGTGCAGCGCCGCCGGGGCCGCCAACGGTACGAGCAGGTCCTGCGTGCTGTGATACGTAATGGTGTTGGTCGTCCGGTCGATGGTGACCCCTTGTTCACTCTGCTGCACCAACTTCGCCACTTGGGCGGGGGTCCACACCGATCCCGAAGCGGCTCCCATCATCCCTCCGCCGCCGGATCCGACATAGCCCATCGCAGCGTGCGTATTGCCCATGTATTGGTTCATCGCCGAGGCCATCATGCCGCTGAAACCCGAAGACGATCCCGCGCCCGCCCCCCCCATCATGGCGCTAAAACGTCCCAAACTTCCCGACTGCGGGACAGACTGCGGCGTCGATGTCGATAGGGCAGAGCCGTGGGTGGCAGCAAAGGCCACCCCGCCTATCGTGCCAGCGGCCAACAATCCTAGGCCTACTACAAGTCCGTTGAATCGTTTCATGATTCTCCACTCCTTTTCCCATGCTCTTCGTTTCGCTAATCCTTTAGTGTTTCGATGGGGCACGACCCATCCCAGGGTTCACACTCGTCAACGACGCTATCGTCCCATCATCCCCCCACCGCTGAATCCCGTATAGCCCATCGCGAGGCGCGCGGTCCCCATGATGCGGCCGCTGATCCTTGAGGCTAAGCTTGATTTCGCCGTAACGCGACCACTGACGCTGGGAGATGCCGATGAGCTTCCCATCATTTTCCCGCCGCCGAATCCGACATATTCCATCGCGGCGTGCGCCTGATTCATGATGCCACCGCTGATGCTTTCTGAGACTAAATGTGATGGCGCCATGACCTGACCACTGACGTTGGGAGACGGAGACGGTTCGCCCACCATCCTGCTGACACTCCGTAAATAGGTGGAGGCCCGGGAAGACAACGGAGTCACGCTCGTCGACCCCCGTGTCGCCGCAAAGGCCACTCCACCTATCGTGCCGGCCGCCAACAATCCTAGGCCCATTACAAGCCCGTTGATCCGCTTCATCATCCTCCACCTCTTGTTCCCAATTTTCACGGCGTCACCCGCGCTTAATCGCGTAGGTGGGCTCGCAACTCCTCGTATTCATCAGGCGTAATCTCCCCACGCGCCAATCACAATCGCAATTGCGTCAGGGGATCGACCGCCGCAGCCGAGGGCCCCGGTCGGTTGGCCGGAATCAAGGCCCGAATGGCCCATACAATGAGGACGATGACACCGGCCAGAATCAATAGGCCAAACAGCCCCATGATCCACATCCCTGCCAAACCACCGCCCACCCCGAATCCCATCATGATCCGTAACCTCCTTCCGGTCAGACCATTTTGGTCGTCTTTAGGGTACCCACCTTTTGTGTCCGCCGTATATCCTCCGTGTCACAGAACGGTCACATTCCCTCAACCGGTGGCTTTCGCTCGATGGAGCGTTGCGTGTCAGAGGACGGATGACGACAAAGGGCAGAGCAACAGCCGCATCGCCTGCATAAAGAGAGCATCCGTCTCTCGTCGAAATCTCTCGAGAGTCTCAGCCGACAAGTCTCGGGTTCGCGCCACGGCATGGCGCACCGAGATCTCCGTAAAATCTCCGGCGTTTCCTCCCGTTTTTGCATAAATGATGCGCGTCGAGACATCCTATGCAGCGACGACCAATCCCCGCGTCAGCCTATGCCATGCACGAATTGTACGCCCATGAGCCACGCGCTCTCAAGCCAGAGCATTCTTCCTACTCGTGGTTCAGAGGGATCGACGAGTCCGGCACTCGGAGTCCGGCACTCCGACTACGCCGATCGGTCACAACCCAAATCTCCTGAGATCAGATCGGTTAAT
>JAKBXD010000336.1 GCA_021840785.1 Pseudomonadota bacterium | reverse complement strand
CTCGAATCTAAAAAATGAGCGGATTATCGAAATCTACGTACCGATTGATTCCCTTGGACCAGACACAGTCATCATGCGGTCCGGACAATCGGTATATTCTAACATTGTCTTCGCGAGGAATAATCACGTCTAAGAGTGCTGTTTTAAGCTTGTGCAGCTCTATTTCGCTGACCCGGCACTCGAAAACCGAGTACTGTACGCGCTGCCCATAGTTCAAACATAGCTGCGCCACTTTCCTTAGGCGTCTTCGTCCTGTAGGAGATTCCGTAGCAATGTCATACGCGACAACAATGTCCATGGTGCACTCCTCCTATCGAAAGAGAAAGGGTTGGTAACTCGACAGATCACCGCGAAGAACACGTGCAAGGATTTTGGCTTGATATATCGGCAGCAACCCTATTGGCACATTTTGTTTCAAGAATTCATGATGAATTTCTTCCTGCTTCCTTTTTTGATAGGCCATAATAAAGGTTTTGCGTCCTTTCTCCTGAAGCTCAACAGAGCCTCCAGGCCGACAGAGAAAATCCTCTGCGGTGATTTGGCGTCGATTGACGACAGACAACACTAAGCGGTCGACGACATGCGCACGAAATTCTTCCATCAAGTCCAGCGCGAGGGCGGGTCGGCCCGGACGCAAGACGTGCAAAAATCCTATTTGAGGGTCCAACCCTACCACTTCACAAGCGCTCTGACACTCCTGTGTCAGCATGGCATACCCAAAAGATAGCAATGCGTTGATCGGGTCTTTGGGTGGCCGCCGATTTCTTCCGGTAAAGGCCCATGCCGCATCGTCTTGGCGGATGAGCGCGGGAAAAGCGTGAAAATATTGTCGCCCAATGATGCCTTCTAACCCGCGTAGAGCATTCACGGTAGTAAATCGGGAAACGTTCCGGGCGATTGCGGTTACGGCGTGCACTGCTTTGAGCAATTGGCGCCGTTGACCCTCAGTGCCCGCGTCGCGCACTCCCCGAACGAGGACCTGCCGCTGATTGTGAATCTTGCCCGCCACAAACGTCCTGGCGAGTTCCAGACTTTGTTGGCGGGCAGCGTTTTGCTGCGCCACTCGCAGCAATACGTTGCCGGAGCTCGGGCCCTGCAACTTTCCGCGGAACGCGCCATACTCGGTCATCCAACTGAGGGACTTCCCGTCTTGGGCCAGACGGTGAATGAGATAGGGGCTGACGAGCACATTGCCATAGGCCACGATAGCCCCGAGATGGTGCAGAGGAACCCGAATCAACACTACGTGGTCGGCTTCGACGATGATCGTCTCGTGATCCAAATGGGCATACGAGCCCGGCGTGGTTAGGTAGAGCGTATTTTCCAGAATCACCTGTCGTGATCCTCCTTCAGTATGTCCTCTAGGCGCATGGTTGTTGAGCCATAAAGTGTTGGCATACAGTGATCCTGCAAGGAGCAGCTCACACATCGTTCGCGGTGCTCGGTGGGGGGAGGCAGATGCCTAGCCAAAATCAGTTGCCGGATGGCTTCGACCGTACGGCGCGTTTGCTCGCGCAAGGCTTCTGTCACAATGACTTCCCGGCGTCTCCGGCTCTTGGCATGATAAATCGCTCCGCGCGGTACGGCCATCCCCAGCATCTCTTCGAGACATAAGGCCTGGGCGCATAACTGCAGATCGTCATTGATCCATTTATGCCGTTTGCCGCGCTTATACTCCACGGGATAGGGAACCTGGTCATGCCATTCCACGACATCGGCAATCCCGGTCAGCCTTAATGTTTTGCTCCACAAGCGCAGAGCCGTTTCGACGGGAACACTTTCTGCACGGGAACCGACCTCGTCCACGTGCTGATGCAAATCTGTGCCTTCGATCGTGTACAGGTTATCCTCAAAGATTTGTTCCTGATAAATCAGCGCACAGCGTCGCGGGCAGTACGCATACTGATTTAAGGAGGATATCGTCACGGGCGTTTTCATCCGCCGTTATTCCATGGGGAAAAGCATTTCAACACCCGCAGGAACGCGATTCGGATCAATCTCCACGAGATAGTCTGAGTAGGCCCGGGGATAATTTACCCCGGGTTTTTTCTTGACCGAGACCACGCGCCCAAGTTCCAACAAATTCTGTGCCGGCGCACACCCTAGCCGTGCTTGCCGGGTGCGTTGCACGGGATCAGTGTCCGTCCCGACATGCTTGAAGACGATGAGCTTGCGCGTGGTCATAATGCCCTTGCTGGCTGAGCGATCTTGCTCGAACATGGACCATACGGCCTCCCAGAGCAGTTGCAAATCTGCTTCGCTGAATCCGGTTCCCCCGGTGGCCGGATCGGCTAAATGGGCACTGACAAATCCCTTACCGAGATACAATCCGTAAGGGATAAGCGATTTGCGCCCCATCGTGCGCAACTTGTCTTCGGGTTGTTCATTCTCCCACTTCTCCATATCCGCGACATTTTTGGCGCCCGGCACGACATCGGCGACCGCCATGCGCGTTATTGATAGATCCAGAGGAAGAATAGGGTCCAGAGAACGGGAAAAAGCGATCTGCACGGGCCCCCGCACTTGTCCGGCATTCGCGCCGGTGCTCATCACCGCTCCAAATGCCCGCACATCATAAAAATTCTGACACATCCACTCGCGGGCTTGGCGTACCCGTTCTTTCGCGGCGCCCTTGACAGTCACGTTGCCTGTTTCTTCATGTGCGCGCAGAATTTCGGTGTTCAGGTTGGTGGCATGCTCAATAAAAATGGCGTAGGGCCGCCGGTTATCCCGCGCGATCTGAACGTAGTTGCGCAGACGCCGTTTAATGGCGACATCAGACACCAGACCA
>JAKBXD010000335.1 GCA_021840785.1 Pseudomonadota bacterium | reverse complement strand
AGGGCGGGCTAGCCCTTGTGGCTAGCGCGGCTTGGCCGCTTGGGCTAAATCTTTTCGGGAAACAGAACACGGTCGAACCGCATGCCGAGGGAACCCCCGCCGCGAAGACAAACGCAGGAGGTTACTTCGGTGCACAAAACCTTCTTGGAAACCCGGCAAGACCGTGCAACCCCAAGCACAAGGATGGCTGTGAGGGAGACATCGTCCGACTTAAGGCGCGCCCCATCACGAGAACGGGGAAGCGCTCGGCCGGCTGAATGATTTCCCGCACTTCGGGAAATCCTCAAAACGAACACCCCCCGACCACTCGCCGGGATAGGGTCCATCCGGGCACGGCGAGCGGTCGGACGATAGCCGCCCTCGAGGGTTAGTCTTCGTCATGATCGGGAGCATCCGTTTGAGACGCTTCCCAAGCGCAGTACTCGAAAGCGCGGCTGGCTTGGGTTAGCCACTCCGTGCGAGCGCGACCCCACACCCCTTGAGGCACGACCAGGAAGCGACCCTGGGCAAAGGCCCACGCTCCACTCTCCCAAGCCTGACGCAAAAACGATTCCTCTGCCGACCGAAAAGGCCGTACCGACCACACCCTCCCCAACGTGTAGCGCCAGAGTCCTCGAGACGTCATAGGATAAACACCAGAATAAAATAGCGGAGCGAATAGACGATCCATCCGAATCCCCGATAACCGACGTCGCATCCAGACCCCTTCCTTTCGACGACCCACCTCGACTCCCACATCCCAGCAAGCCCTTCGTCTTCCGCGATACCCGAAACAGCTCCCCGCCGCCTTCTCCGTGCCCGGCGGTCCAGGCGCTTTTCCTGGACGGCCGGGCACGGAGAAGGCACGGCACGACGCGCCTTGCTGCCGATCCCCCACCCGAACCCCGTAGGCATGACGAAGCCGCCACGCCGCCGTGGTCTCGCCCGCTAGGGCGGGGCCATGGCGCGCTGGGAGGCGAAGAAGGCGATAACTATGCGGAATCGGTGTATACCGTTCCAAATATTCCGGGAAAGTATGGTCGAAAGGCGAAGGATTATGCATCGGCAACGGAAATACCGGTGCTTTCGGGAACATGTGTAGGGCCGCAGAGGTGTCTATCCTGAGCGGCGCACTCTCAAAAAAAGCGACGGGGGGTGGTGATTCATCACAGAGGGCAGGGCGGCAAGCCCGTTAGGTCCCAGGTGTCGGTGTCCGATGGGCTCGACCGTTCGGACTCGAAAGATGGGGGGAACGGAGAAAACTCCCGCCTTCCGGTCGGTGAGGTTTCCACTATGGCAGGAAATCGCGGAATCCCAACCACTTGCTTAAGGCACGAAACCCAAGCGGCAATGTCTCACAAAAACGCCCGGCAACATCCTAGAAAGGAGTACCGGGCATCGAGGGTGTGCTTTATTGGAAGTGAGCAAACCACCGTTTCCAAGCAATCATACGGGAACGATCGTAGAGAAAGGTTAACGCTCCAGCAAAGAACCAACTTCGATCCCCGGGGATGGTCTGGGGAAACTGAATAAAGAGCACCAAGAGCCCAATAAAGACCATCCAGGTGTCGGTCGACCGCCATAACCGACGCCAGTGAAAACTTTCTTCAGCACTCTCTTCTTGTACGGCTCTGTGCCAAGGACCGCGATGCCACCGACCGGCCAATTCGACTGGCTTGGCGCTGTCAATGGATTTCATGGCTTGTTCGATGGTGTTCTGGAGATTGGCTACCAGGGGCTGAGTGTTGGCCGCATCGACATGCGGAGCGATAGCGGGGAAGGTGTTGCGGGATTCCCAGGCCCAGCCGCTTTCGCAGGAGGCGTCAGGGATCATGTAGAAAATGCGGGTCCATAGGGTGTGCTCTTGCTTGTGGTGAAAGTCAAACCAGTGTTCATGAGGAGCGTCGGGATGTCCGAGAGCCCAATGCGTCCACCAGGCTAACCAGTATCGTCGTTCTTTTGACGGCCATCCTTGCGGTTGCACGGAAAGCACAATCGCATAGCGGTGGGCCCGGCGTGGCCAGGACTTGACCGTACCGCTTAGTCCTATGGGAACAATGACCCACATGAGACGCGAAGCGTAGGGCGCTAAGGCGGCATTCCATCGGTGGACCATTGCCTGGAGAGACCAACGATCTACAGAACGAGAGTTGCGTTGGGAGAGAGCGTAAGCGCGTCGAGAAATCTTGTCGTCTTGGCGTTTTTGCTGAGCTTGAGCATAACGTCGATCATACTCGGCTAAAAGACGTTCGGGCTGAGAAGGAGAAGGGGGAGGAGAAGATTGAGGATGACGGTCTTGCATAGAAATCACTCCTTAAGGTTAACGATCGATGGATGAGCCATGGAACGGATGAGGATTGGGTTACCACCACGAAACAAGAAGGTCTCGAACTTGTCAAGCGGTGGTACGAACGTCGCGCTGAGTAGGGAGCGTTGGAAGAATGAGCAGGACTGTTCTGTCTGCGAGAGTCATTGCGTTCTGGGCACACCGAAATACGCCCTGTCCCGGAAGGGCAGGGCGAAAGAAACCGACGAGAAAAAATAGCCGACAGGATGAAAAAAAGGAAAGGGAGGCGTTAGTGCAGCGAACAAAGTAAAGAGTAGGAGATATTACCCCGGCACGGGGGGAGTGAATGCGGCACGGGGCGGCGGTTTGGGGACGTGGCAATGGCGTGGCGAGTGTACATCCAAGTGAGTGTACATCCAAGCGGCTGTACATCCAAGTGAGTGAACATCCAAGTGAGTGAACATCCAAGCGATAGTTCAGGTTATTCGCTATCAAAAGAGCGAAGCGCTTGGTCCCATTGATCAGCCA
>JAKBXD010000334.1 GCA_021840785.1 Pseudomonadota bacterium | reverse complement strand
CTCACACACGATGTCACGCCTCACACACCAGCCTCACACACGATGTCACGCCTCACACACGATGTCACGCCTCACACACGGGCCTCAACCCCACGTCTCACGCCGCACGCCTCACAGTACTTATAGAGGCTTTAGAGGCTTTCTTATAAGCGTTATAGAAAGAATTAAGGGGTTCTCCCCCGCAAAAATTTTTTTGGGGAATCCCCCCGCGCCCCCTTGCGCAAATCGCCGCCGTAATATAGAATCAATCGAGAGACAACAGACAAACATGCAGCCATCAAAGAGATGAGAACAAACAAGGCGATCACCAAGGAGTCTATCACAAAGGATTCTATCTCAAATATAGAGAGGGAGAGGATCCCCCCGCGCCGAAGGGTTGCCCCGCTCACACCAAGCGCAAACACCCCCCGCCGCGAAACCCCCTCCCCCCGAAAGGAGCGTTTCCATGATAACCTATGATAAAGGTCTCCCCCGCCCCGCGATGGACATCTATATGGAAGTGGCCTCCCGTCTCTTGGTTTCCACGGATGCGGGATCCCACCGCCTGGCCTTCCGCTGCATGGAATGGCTCACGGCCATTCCCGCGGTTTCTGTGCAATTGGTCGTCGATGAAACCTGTGATACTGGCATGTTCTATGTCGCGCATGTCACGGAGGAAGGCGTCAAAACTTATCCGATTCCCTTTCCCTACACCGACTGCCTCCCGTGGATCGAACACTGGAATGGCGAAATGGGATCGTCCGATCTGGATGACTATGCAGGGGCCGCCCGCGCCTTCGATCAGAATTACGCCTTATTGGGCTGGCTCGAAAATATCCCGTTTTGGCACTGGCCTGAATTCCTCTGGGGCCTCCAACACATCTTCTATCAGGAGATTCCCCCGCAGTTGTTTCAATGCACGTTTGAACAATTAAGTTATTAACGCGGGGGAGTTTCCCCCGCCGACCCCATCTCAAAGGAGGTATGCCATCATGGCCAATAATTCCCGCGTCATCATCACCGTCCCCGCCCCCCTCGACCGCAAACGCAAAGCGTGGCGGAAACACCTGACCGCCATTGATCCCACCCAATCCACCGGCTATGCCTTTGTGGGCGACTGGCTCAAAGCGGGAGAACGGGCGGAACTCCCCGCCGGATCGTTTATTCTCGGATACGATACCGCCGGCAGTCACAAAAATTGGTATCCCGTCGTGCGCCTCTGGGAAGTGACTCCCGAAGGGCTCACCCTCCGCGACAGTTATGAAGGCGCTGTCCAGGAACTCTCCTGGGCCTTAGCCGTGCGGGATCGCTTTGCGGCCTATTTGGCGGAGAATCCCCCCGCGCCGCCCCCAGACGCCCCCGCCGATTCGCCCTTGGCCCCCATCCCGACCGACGCCCTGATTGCGGAACTCACCCGCCGCGGCTATACCGTCACCCCTCCCAACAAATAATAACGCCATAGGTCTTGACAAGGAATAAACACATCTGTAATATAGAATCAAATCTTATTCAAGGAGGCTCTACCCGATGACATCTCAAACTATTTATATTCCCCCCAAAGATACGGCAAAAGCCATTCGCCAAGCCCTGAAAGCGGCCTTCCCCCGCACGAAGTTTTCCGTCCGTCTCAGCGCGGGGGGATCCGTGAATGTTGAATGGACGGATGGCCCCACGGAAGAGGCAGTCCGATCCGTTGCGGGATATTATGCGGGGGCTACGTTTGATGGGAGCATCGATCTCAAAGAATTGATCTATCGAGAGGAAGGCCCCGACCGCGTCCACTATGGGATCGATTTTGTGTTATTAGAGCGGGTAATCTCCCCCCGCGCCCTAGAACGAGTCGTAGCGGATCTCCGTACTCGATTCGGTTGGACGCATCCCATCACATGGGAGAATACCGTATTTGGAGCCCGATTTACTTCCCCCGCCGTGTATCTGGACACGCATTGGCGGTGGGATCATGAGGTAATCTGGGATGCTGTCCGCGCACAATCATTTGAAGATCCCCCCGCCGAAACCACCACCCAGGCGCTTACGTGGCGGCGCAATCCCCGCCACCACGGTCTAGAAGTCCTCGGCCATCCGGACGAGTACACCCGCACGATCCTGAAGGAAAACGGGTTCCGGTGGCACGCCAAAAACCGATACTGGTATGCCCCCGAAACGCCCGATCGCCTGGCGATCGTGCAAACCCTCGGACAGGAGGAGATTCAATGAGCCCCCGCGAATTCTGCACTCAGACCTGTTTTGAAGATCCGCATCCCGTCAATCCGTTCTATCCCTACCATCAATTTCGAGATCGCCGCACACTCGAACTCCTTCAACGCCAAGGATTTGCGGATCATCCCATCCGAACCGTGCGCGTGATCCCCCTCCCCGCCCCCGAACCGTACTGTTATTACGCCTATGTCGAAGAGGGCCAACCGCCCCGCTATATCTACCCCATGGCCGCCGGTGTCATCCTTGCCTTGGGCTATTCGGTCCATTATTACCCGGGCCAAATCGTACCTGTGCGCATTGTTCCCCTCGAAAACAAGGAGAACGGCCCATAAAGTCGGGGAATGGGGAGAGATCCCCGCGAAAAAATTCGTCAAGTTTCTTGCATTTATAGTCACATTCCTGTAATATAGAATCAAATCTCATTCAAGGAGAGGAATGCCATGAATTGTTGGACGATTGTATCTGGGTTTGATGCCCCCCGCGTGCAGGCGGGGATCACCGTTACAGCCAATGCCATTGTTCTCGGTGAATCGGGCCGGGGGCGCCAATTGACGATCCTCCCCCTCCCCCCGCGTCCCACCCTGCAAAACGACCGCCTTA
>JAKBXD010000333.1 GCA_021840785.1 Pseudomonadota bacterium | reverse complement strand
TGGGATGCTGGCCCTTAATCGCCCGGCCCCGATCGTCATAGCAATCGGGATTGTTCGCTCGGCGTTGGCGCTCCAGATGTTGCAGCCGTCGGATTGCGGCATAATCCCGAATAATCTCCGTTGCAAACTGCCGGAGTTCCGCCTGCGTCTCCCTGACGATGGCCATCGTGGATGGACCAATGTCCAGCCCCTGAACCTCCAATCCGTAGGGATGACGAAACTGCCCCGTATTCCGATCGATTTTTCGCATTGGAACGCCTTCACAAACCAATTGGGCATACCACCGCAGACGGCCTTTGGTCACACGCCGCACGATCCGCACATACTTACGGTGCTGGGACAAGCCGTAGGCGATAACCGGATCCCGGTCAGCCCCTGGCACCATGGGCAAAACCAAGCCGCCCCCGTGCAGCGCCCCCTGCCGCCAGCGGAGACCGGCGGCATCGGACTTCCCTTCGAGGCTGCCGATCTGATGGAGACCCCGCTTCCCCTTAAACCGGACTTTTTTGGCGTGCCCCAGGGCGATTTTGTTCGCCGCGTCAAAGGCGCGATGGGTCAAATTTTGCCCGATCACCGCATCGACATGATCGCCAATCCACGACGCATGGGTCGCGTATTGTGATAAGGCATATTCGGTGAAGCCGCCTGAGGGCCTCGCCGAGCACCGCATTGTACAGTAGTCGCGCGGCCTCAAAGCGCGTCTGCAAGGTGTCTTCTTGCATCGGGATGACCCGCAGGGGCACTTCGCAAGCGAAGGACGGCGTGGTGCTCCGCCCACGGTTAGACCGACTTTTGGTTTTCAATGTACTGTTTGATGACGGCAAGCGGAGCACCTCCCACGGTCGAAACAAAATAGGAATTGGTCCACAAACTGGGCAGGCGACGCGTCAGCCACGGAAACTCTTGGCGCAAGAGCCGCGAAGAACGACCTTTGAGCTTTTCCGTCGACTGAGGCCGGGGTACAATGACCCTATGGGGGGGAGAGTTGTGTCGAAGCCACCACGCGCACCTACCTCGAGCGAACTGGTTAAGCGCGTCGCGCTCGGAAATTGGGACGCATTGCACGAGTTATATCAGCGCTTTGCGCCCGGTGTTTTTGGGCTGGCACGACGCCGCCTGAACGACGAGCGGGTGGCTGAAGATGTGGTCCAAGAGGTCTTTATGCGCATTTGGCGCCACGCTCAAAAGTGGGACCCCGAACGGGGCACAGTCGATGCTTGGGTGTTCGTCATGGCCCGCCACGTGATTTATGACTATCTCCGGTCCGCTCCGTCGGCCCACGCTGATATGGTTCACGAAGCGGTGCTCGAACGAGTCGTGGATCCTGATGACCGCATTGACGACTTTCTAGAAGCTGATTCATTAAAACGGTTGCTGCAGACCCTCTCCCCTGAACAACGACAGGTCGTACGACTGGTCTATGTTGATGGTCTGACCACTGCCCGGGCGGCCGAACGGTTGAATATTCCCGTGGGAACGGTTAAGAGTCGTCTGCGCCTGGCGCTGGATCATCTGCGCCGCCAGCTGGAGAAGGAGGTGCACTCCGATGGGACACTGTGAGGCCGAACCTCTAATGTTGCGATTCATGACCGGGGACTTGAATAGCGAGCAACACACTCGGTATCTTCGGCATTTGCATGAATGCCAGGCCTGTCGGGAGATCACCCAAGCCGGATTGTTGTGGATGGACAGCCTGATTTTCCAATTGGCAGACGGGGTGCCTCCGGGTCGGGTGTGGGGGCGGATTCAAAAACAGGCGGGTAACGGGCAAGCCTCCCGGCGATTGCTTTGGGGAGTCCCGTTGGTCGCGGCGGCAATGGGTGCGGGTCTCTTGATAGGGCTGGCTTGGCATCCGTCTCAAGGAAGTCCGATGGCCGAAAAGTCTGTGATTCAGGTGCTGCATCTCGACAGTGTTGCCCGTCGGGTTACCGGCCAGGTGCTGGTATCCGACACCACTAACCGGATTAGCGTCACGGCCGATCACCTCCCAATACCCCCTAAGGGAGACGTCTACGAGGTCTGGCGCGTCAGCAGACGAGGCCCTAAAGCCTTGGGGACCTTGGATGTCAAGGGTGGGCGGGGGTTTCTCATGGCCCACGCACGATTAAGCGCAGGTGATGAGATTGTCATTTGTCGGGAAACGGCGGCGTGGAAAGGAAAGTGGATGGGGCCCGCCATTCTTACCGCCGAGATTCCAGGTCAAGCGCGGGGGAATGGCCAATGAGAGGAGATAGCGTGAATCGGTGTGATTGGGCCAACAGCCATCCGCTTTTGACGGAATACCACGATCGCGAATGGGGGGTCTATACTGAGAATCGCCAGCGGCTGTTCGAGATGCTCATTCTCGAAGGGGCCCAAGCGGGTCTGTCGTGGCTTTCAGTACTAAAGCGACGCCCAGCCTATCAGGAGGCTTTCATGGGATGGCGCCCGGAAGTGGCGGCCGCGCACATTCGCCGAGCTTGCCGGGCAAGACTCCGTGGTGCGGACGTTGCGCTTCGCGCTGTCCGAGGGCCGCATCCATCACGCCTATCTGTTCACGGGCATCCGCGGGGTCGGAAAGACGACCGTGGCGCGCATCCTGGCCAAGGCCTTGAACTGCGAACGCGGAGTCGGTCCCGAGCCGTGCGGGGCGTGCACCGCCTGCCGTGAGATCGACGCGGGACGGTTCGTCGATCTGATCGAGGTCGACGCGGCGTCGCGCACCAAGGTCGACGACACCCGCGAGCTGCTCGACAACGTGCAGTACGCGCCGACCCGCGGGCGTTTTAAGGTGTACCTCATAGACGAGGTCCACATGTTG
>JAKBXD010000332.1 GCA_021840785.1 Pseudomonadota bacterium | reverse complement strand
CACGCTGGCGACTACCGCCCACACCAGTAAGGCCGGGGGCATCGTGCGGTCCGTCATCGGAGCACCCCTTCCTCGCGTAACGTAAAGTGTACGACGGGCTTCAGTTGCCACCCGTGCCAATCTTGGGGAGGGCGCGCCCAACGCCTATCGATCCACGCGGCATCCCGATGCCATCCCATCGGATCGGTGTCGGTGCGGCGCGCCATCTGCCATGCTGCCCACACCGCGTCGTGGATGTGCGCGGCCACCGCCTGTTCCACGCGCCCATCCGACGGCAGGTTGACATTCGATTCACCCGAGACGAGGACACCGGAGTAGGTCAGATCATCCTGCACCACCAGATGCCCCTGTTGTTCCTGAATGTGGGTGTGAGAACTCCCCCGAATCAGGGCGATCGTGACCGGGACTCCCCCCACCGTCACGGCCATCATGTCACGATTAATATGGCCCGTGAGATACGCCCATCCGGCACTGGCTTGCGCATTCCAGGGCTGGGCGTGGCTCCCGATCACTAAAAGCGACCGCACCGCAAAAGTTGAGCCCGTGGTTGTCACGTCGGCCACATGGATGGAAACGCCCGGCGTGGCCGCCATATCCCACACCCGCCATCCCCGTCCCGGCCAATGAATGGCTTGGCATCGACAGGTCATCGCCCGATAGAGGGCCACCTCGGGTACGACGTCCGTCGGGGGGACCTCTTCCACCAGACGCCGTGCATCCGCCGTGCCAACGAGCCACATCGTCATCACAAACCGACCCGAGTCCGCCATCGTGAACAGTGTTTGGCGCCAGGTGGCAGGGGGCAAGGCCGTGGAGAGCGCAACAATGCGGACCTGCCCCAAATACAAGGCCCGACTTTGTTTGGACTGGACCTGTTTGAGGGCGAAAAACAGCGACGGCGCGGTGACGGTGACCGAATAAAATTCTTGGGACGGCTTCGTCGACGCCACACTACTTGCGGTGATGGTGGCATCGGGGAACACAAACGTGTAGGCGAGGACTCCGGGCTTTGGGGTGGGATCCACGCCGATGGCCGCCACGGCCGCTCGCGATTCGACCGGCCGTTGGTCCCAACAGCCCGTCAACAACACCGCCACCCCCACCACCATCGCCACGCTCCCCACCCGAATCCTCCAAGACCTTCTCCGCATCCTAACGGCGCGCCAGCCATCGCAACGGCACGGCTTGACTCTCGGTGAGCCGACGGGTCAGAGCAGACCAGGGCACTCTCCAGAGATAGTTGCCCCAATCTTTGGGCCGCCAGGGGGCGACCGGCGCCATATAGGGGGTCCCAAACGATTGCAGATCAATCATCGTCATGGACAACCACAGCGTGACAATCACCATGCCGTAGATCCCCAAGACAAAAGCGGCCATCAGCATGACCCAACTGATGAGGCGCCAACTGGCGAGCAGGTCATAGGTGGGCACACTAAATAAGCTGAGGGCCGTTAACGTCATCACCACGATGATCTGGGGACTCACGAAGCCTGCCTTCACCACCGCGGTGCCCACTACAATCGCCCCCACCGTGCCGATCGT
Organism: Pseudomonadota bacterium; assembly: GCA_021840785.1. The sequence continues at coordinate 1,266 of JAKBXD010000332.1, read as the reverse complement.
GGATCCCAACCCCTTGGGCAGTCGTAAGGCCGCTTCCCGTAAGATCTCAATCGCCAAAATCATCACCACGACTTCGACAAACGGCGTAAACGGCAGCCCTGAGTGACTGCCGGCCACCAAATCGAACAAGGTCGGAGAAATTAAGTCCGGATTCACTTCGGTCAGCGCAATATAGAGGCCCGGCAAAAACACGCCGAACCCCAGGGCCAACCACCGGATCAGACGAATAAACGACGCATCATACCAGACAGTCGAATAGTCCTCACTCGTGCGGTAAAAATCCGCCAGGGTGGCGGGTACGGTTATCACCGACGGGTCTCCATTGACCAAAATAGCCACCTTGCCCTGTTCCATCGCGAGGGCCGCCAGATCGACCCGTTCCGTGTAACGCACGGTCGGAAAGAAGGCCCAGGAGGAATCCCGAATCACACTCCCAAGGCGCGTGGCATTGGTGACCGCATCCAGATCCACCGCCTTTACCCGGGCCTGCACCGTGGCCACCAGCCGAGGGGACGCCAGGTCTGCCAGATAGGCAATCGCGCACGCCGTGGGAATGCGCGAGCCGATCGAGACGGATTGGATCCGCAGGGCAGCCGTTTGGAGCCGTTGGCGGAGTTGCCCCACCTGAATCTCCAACGGTTCGACGAAGGCTTCTTGGGGGCCCCGAATACTGCGTTCCAACGTCGGTTGCGTCACATCGCGATGCGGCGGGTTATTCAGGTCTACTTGGAAGGCGGTCGCCGAAGCGGACCCGATGACCACGACGTTGCCTGCCAGATAGGCCTGCACCAGATCGGCCCAGGTCGACAGGTCCTGGATGGCCATGCCGCTCTGCCGTAACGCCTTCCCGGCATCCGTTTGGCCCGCCAACCCGTCGGTTAAGCGGCTGCCGTCCACCAACCCCGCCAGGTATACCAGAAAGGCTTGCCCCTCTCCCGCAGTCGAGGCGATCCATTGTACGACCAAGTCCGGTGCGGTAAGGCAAGCATCCGACAACACGGTAAACAAGACCGCGATGTCACCACGGTCTAGGGCCTGTTGACCAACCGCTGCGGTCACCACGGGAATCCACCCATCTAAGGTCCTTAATACCTGCTGAGCGGACCGTTCCCACGGAATGCTCGCGAGGGACGCGTCGTGCGCTCGCCCCATCCGACCTCTCCCCTTTCCCCCCAGCGCTCGATATCGTTAGCATCCGTCCCCCACCGCAAATCTATACAGGATTTTCGCCGCATGGGGTACGTCTCCACGCGGTCCCTTTATATT
>JAKBXD010000331.1 GCA_021840785.1 Pseudomonadota bacterium | reverse complement strand
GGCGAGGCAAGAACAACCCTCGAAGGAATGAGCATGAAGTCCGAGACGAGAACTTTTTAAAAGGTGCATCATGATGAGTGGGCTCACTATTGATCACTCGGATGCAACCGTCTCTGGTGAACGCAATTCCAATTCACTCAGAATCCAAGAAAGAGGTCGGGTGTCGGACCAAGGTGCGGACCGGGCACCGCGCCAACCTCCAGTGGCGATACTTCGAGCCGTAGGCTGATCCATGCCGATATTCGTAGAATCCCAAGGTCATTCGCCTATTCCGTCTGGTTGAGCTGGTAACGAGGGGCTACGATGAAATCATGCCGACTGACTCCGCCCGCCGACGTTGGAGGCAACTCTTGCCAGTTGGGAACTCCGGTACTCCGAGTGGACTCGCGGTTGCCTTGCGGTTGGCGCTGGGGTCCGCAGTTGCGATTGGTCTGGCTCGGTTCGCCTATGCTTTGTTGCTACCCTCGATGCGTGCTGATCTGCACTGGTCCTTCGCTACTGCGGGTGCGATGAACACCGCAAACGCCCTTGGCTACCTTTTCGGGGCACTCCTCACGGCGCTAGCTGCGCGCCGTTATGGGACGCGTCGGGTCTTCGTGATCGGTCTCGGGGTCACAGTGCTGGCACTTTTCGCCACGGGCAGCACGGGCAGCACTGTGATGCTGGTTGCTTTGCGCGCTATCGCCGGAGCATCGGGCGCAGTCACCTTCATCGCTGGTGCCGGACTCGTCGCAGCGTCCGCCTCGACGATCTCTCCCCATCGGGCAGCCAGGCTGCTCGGCATCTACTTTGCTGGGGGCGGGGCAGCGATCATCGCGTCTGGACTTGGGATCCCGTACCTTCTCGCCGCCACGAGCGTTGCTGACGGCTGGCGATGGGGTTGGGTCCTACTTGCGGGTCTCGGGGCTGTGGCCTTCGCTGTCGCGACCCCTGTAGCTCTGGCTAGTACTGAGCCACCGACGCCACCTGTAGCTGATAGACGCTGGCCAGCCCGGCGACTCGGGCCAGCTCTCCTCTCCTACGGGCTGTTCGGGGCAGGCTACATAGCCTATATGACCTTTATCGTAGCCTTCTTGAAGGCTCACGGAACGGGCCCCGGGGGGATCACCGTCTTTTGGGTTGTGCTCGGCGCGGCCTCGATCGCCGGTGCCTTTCTCTGGGCGCGACCGATCGCCAGGCTGCATGGGGGGCGTGGACCCGCCACGGTACTGGTGGTGCTTGGCGCCGGAGCATTGCTGCCGCTCTTGTCTCGGTCACCCGAGGCCGTCATGGGATCGGCGCTGCTGTTCGGAGGGTCGTTCCTGTCGGTGGTCACCGCATTCACAGCAGTCGCCCGGCGATCACTTCAACCGCACTACTGGACCCCGGCGATCGCCGGACTGACGGTGGCCTTTGCTGTTGGTCAGTGCCTTGGCCCCGTGCTCGCCGGTGTGCTCTCCGACGGGCCCTCCGGCTTGAGCGTCGGGCTTTCCCTGTCGGTGGTTGTGCTCGGCGCAGGTGCAGTGGTCGCCCTTACCCAGCGCCACCACGAGACGACTAGCCACTCCGTCGATGTTCCGACAGACCCACCGACGGTGGTTTAAGGAGAGCGGTGTAGATCATCCCGGCGACACTTTCCTTGTCAAAAGTATGCTTTGGTTATTCGATGAACTTCAAAAGCGCCGAACGCGAAGCCCTTCCACAGTGGCGATGAAGAGCTCGGGCGACTCGGTGCAAGCCTATTCCCGTTAACCTACTGCGCCTCGGGAACCGCGGGTGCCAAGACCAGGGTGGAGAAGGTAGTCAGAAGGGTATCGACTGACCGGTCACCTCTCTGTGGGGGATTCTCACCTGCACCGCTGGCAGGGATCTCATCGACTCGATACTGATCGGAACAGATGGAGTACAACAGTGCATACCTTCACGCATGCTCGTGTAGGCGATTCATGTCGGCACTCCTGCGCCAGCAAGCCCCTGCGATCACAGGTCTCAAGGAGTCGGATGCGAGGCGTACGTCCAGGTTTTGCCTCCGTTGGTGGTCCGCAGCAAACCCCCCGACAACGCCCATCCATCCTCTCCGTTGACAAAGTCAACGTTGCTGACACCGTGTATGTTGCTCCATTTAGCACCCCCATCTGTAGTGAGGAGAAAGCCAGTCTGGCTTTGGTCCGGAGTCCAAGCCACTTGGGAGCCTGCGAAGCCTATCTGATCATATTGTCCACTGTTTTGAGAGTGAACGATGTCGGTTAGGGTTTTGGCCATAGTCAGATGAGCTAGTCCGGCGAGATACAGCCCAGCCACTGCAGGGTCCGAGGCAGGGAGCCACGGTAGCCACGGTGACTTGAGGTGCACTTGGAACCAGGTTTTGCCGCCGTTGGTGGTGGCCCAGTGCTGTGTCTGGTTGAAAGCTACACCATCCTGAGTGCCTGTAAACGTGAGGGAAACCCCATACCCATTCGGATTCTTTAACAATGTCCAAGACGCGCCCCCGTCATTGGTTTCGTAGATCCAGCTTTTATTGGGGGAAGGACTGTTGTACACTAAAAATCCGTGCTGTTCGGTGAGAAAAACTAATTGCGCGGTAACGAAGCCGTTGGCAGCAGTAGGCACGTGACCAATCTTGCTCCAGGTACGGCCACCGTTGTCGGTTTTTAGGAAAGCGTTGGCATCGCCAGGTACACCGACTCCGTAACCAACTTGGGCATTGACGAATGACACGCTATTGACTGGATGAGGATGCGCCATTGGGTAGACCTCCTTCCAGGTACTCCCTCCGTCGAGGGTCTGAAGAAGAGAGACGGTGCCAGTCCCGTAGCTATCGAGCAGCCACCCTTC
>JAKBXD010000032.1 GCA_021840785.1 Pseudomonadota bacterium | reverse complement strand
ACCCCATGGCAGGCTGCGGGGTTTCTCCCTGAAAGGACGGACCAATGCGTGCAGCAGATCATCGCGCTGCTTGCGTAGGGTTTCCGGAAAGGATCGGCTCGTGCAGAAGGCGGCAGCCCTATCAAAGGGTTGGAAACAGTCGGAGGTCTTCTGTTTGTAAAGGTTCAGGCAACCCACCCTTGCGGGTTGGCGCCAATCAGGGTAATGCAGTTTTTTCCAGTTCCAAGGCAAGAGTTCGTGAAGTCTTTTGTTGGGCCGGGTCGGTAGCTTTTCGAGGACATCACAGCGATATGCGAAGGGCTCAATGCCGTTACACCTTTCGATGACGCTGTAGAATGAGGCCGATTGCTCGTTTGCCGCCAGCGTCATTACCCCATTCAGATCTCGCGCTGAATTCGAATATGAATCGTACCGTAAGGTACAAATGTTGGCGCGAATGTACAGTCATGTGCGGATTGTTAAGGCATCGATAGCGGCTGGACAACATTTCTGGATATAAAAAGCGCCGTTTCAGGCGGCATGCATTGAATTGGCCCAGAGTTTGCAAAGGCTCGAAGGCATATTTCGATCCATCCGGGAGAACCCGTCATGCCAATGCCCCCTGTCCAGCAGCCACCGAAGGAAGACATCGCCTGCCGGATCTGCACCATTCGCCTGGAGCAGGTCTGTTACCAGCGGGCCTGGTGGTTCCGCGCCTTCCGGGAAGTCCTGGCTACCGGTATCCGGCTCTTTGCCATCGCTTACCGGATACGTCCGGATAATTACAAGAGCCGCTCGAAGATGTGCTTCAAGTGCCTGCGGTTTCGCAAGAATGCGCTGAAGCGGCGGTCACGGTTGTTCAACTGGCTCGATGGCTACCTGAACCCGATCTTCAACCGCGCCCGCGACTCGCTGCTGACACCCCGGGAGTTGGAGTACGCCCGTGCGCTGGCGCGGCGCGCCGAAGACCGCGACTTCGTGGAACGCGAGAGCGGCGCCTCTCTCCGCCCATCGGCGCCATCGGCCGGAGGCCCCCATGAGGCATGATGAAATTCTGGCCTTGCAAAACGAGCCGGCGTGCGCCCACAACAACAAGGGCAAGTCGGGCTGCGCCAAGGCTCAGCCGGGGGCGACCCAGGGCGGTTGCGCTTTCGACGGCGCGCGTAATGCCTTGCTGCCCATCGCCGACGTCGCCCATCTCGTCCACGGCCCCATCGGTTGCGCCGGAAGCTCATGGGATTCCCGGGGCACCCGCTCCAGCGGCCCCACGCTGTACCGGGTCGGCATGACCACCGACTTGTCCGACCTGGACGTCATCATGGGTCGTGGCGAAAAGCGGCTATTCCGCGCCATCAAGCAGGCGATCGACACTTATCGCCCGGCAGCGGTGTTCGTGTATGTCACCTGCGTTCCGGCATTGCACGGCGACGACGTCGAAGCCGTCACCAAGGCCGCCACCGAGCGGTGGGGGGTGCCGGTGATCCCGGTGGACTGCGCCGGGTTTTACGGCAACAAGAACCTCGGCAACCGCATTGCCGGCGATGTGGTGTTCAAGCACGTCATCGGCACCCGCGAGCCCGATCCGGTGCCAGCCAGTGCCAGGCGCCCCGGTATCATGACCCACGACGTCAACCTCATCGGCGAATGGAATGTGGCCGGCGAATTCTGGAATGTCGCACCGTTGTTCGATGAGCTTGGCCTGCGCATCCTCTGCACACTTTCGGGCGACTCCCGCTTCCGCGAAGTACAAACCATGCACCGTGCCGAAGCCAATATGGTGGTGTGCTCCAAAGCAATGCTGACGGTCGCCCGCAAGCTGCAGGAGAAATACGGCACCCCGTTCTTCGAGGGTAGCTTTTATGGCATCAGGGATACCTCGCAGGCGTTGCGCGGCTTCGTCGGGCTGTTGGGTGACTCCGGGCTCGCCGCCCGTACCGAGGCAGTGATTGCCCGGGAGGAAAGCAAGGTGGAGAAGGCCATTGCGCCGTTGCGCCCCCGTCTCGAGGGTAAGCGTGTGCTGATCTTCACCGGCGGCTACAAGTCGTGGTCCATCGTTTCGGCCATGCAGGACCTGGGTATGGTGGTAGTGGCCACCGGTACGGAAAAGTCCACCGAGGAGGACAAGGCCCGCATCCGCGATCTCATGGGGCCCGATGCCAGGATGATTCCGGACAACGACCAGACGCGCCTTCTCGAAATCTTCGCGGAATGTGGGGCCGACATCCTGCTGGCCGGCGACCGCTATATCTATCCCACGCTGAAGTCGCGCATCCCTTTTCTGGACATCGATCACGTACGCAATATCGGTTACGCCGGATATGCCGGCATGGTCGAACTGGCCCGCAATCTGGAGAAATCCATTCACAACCCGGTATGGAAGCAAGTCCACTCGCGCCCCTCATGGGCGGGCGCGACAGCATAGGCCGGCGACGATGGCCGAGATCATCCTCCCCGCAAAAGCGCTGGCCGTGAATCCACTCAAGGTCAGTCAGCCGGTGGGCGCCTCGCTGGCGTTCCTCGGTCTGGCCAATACCATGCCGCTGGAACACGGTGCCCGCGGCTGCACGTCCTTCAACAAGCTGTTTTTCATGCGGCACTTCCACGAGCCGATCCCCCTGCAGACGACCGCCATGGACCAGATGACCACGGTCCTTGGGGCCGACGGCAACGTGGTGGAGGCGCTACGCACGATTGCCGACAGGAACCGGCCGGACATCATCGGTCTGATCACCACCGGCCTGTCCGAGATCCAAGGGGCGGACATCCCCAGTTCCATCAAGGCGTTCCGCGATACCTATCCGCAATACGGCGAGGTGGCGGTGGTGCCGGTCAGCGCCACGGATACGCTGGGCTGCCTGGAAACCGGTTTTGGCCGAGCGGTGGAGGCCATCATCGCGGCGCTGGTCCCCGCCGTTCCCGCCACTGTCCGCCACCCCCGCCAAGTGAACGTGCTGGTTCCATCCATGTTGACGCCCGGGGACATCGAAGTGATCAGGGAATGGGTGGAATCTTTCGACCTCCACCCCGTCGTTTTGCCCGACGTCGCCGATTCCCTGGACGGCCACCTCATCGATGCGGGCTATTCCACCCTCACCTACGGTGGTACGCCACGGGCGAGAATCGCCACCATGGGCAAGTCCATCGCCACCCTGGTCATTGGACACTCATTGGCCCGTGCCGCCGATCTCCTGAAGGAACGCACCGGCGTGCCTGACTACCGCTTCCCCGGCCTCATGGGGTTGGAGGAATGCGACGCCTTCACGCAAGTCCTCAACGATATTTCCGGCTGTCCCGTTCCCGACCGTATCGCACGCCAGCGGGCCTGCTTGCAGGATGCCATGGTCGATACCCATTTCCAGCTCGGCGGCGCCCGCATCGCGGTGGCCGCCGACGCGGAACTGCTCGCCACCCTGACCCGATTCCTCGTCGGTATGGGTGCCGACGTGGTCGCTGCCGTAGCCTCGGCCTCCATGCCGGCCCTGGTCGCCCTGCCGGTGGATAGCGTGATTGTCGGTGATCTCGAAGACCTGGAAGTCCGCGCACGGGAACGGGGTTCAGAGCTGATCATCACCAATTCACACGGGGCCGAGGTCGCTGCACGGCTAGGTGTCCCCCTCCTGCGCGCCGGCTTTCCCTTATACGACCACTACGGCGGTTTCGCCCGCCCTTGGGTCGGTTATGGCGGCAGTCGGCAAGTCTTGTTCGACCTCGCCAATCAGCTCGTTACACATCATCGGGGCGTCAAGCCCTATCGGTCCCGCTATTGGCAGGATACACCACGTTCCCGGGAAGCGCCGGGGTGTCAGTGACAGGAGGCTGGAAATGCTGAAGGTTGCCTTTGCATCCAACGACCACGTCCACGTCAACCAGCATTTTGGGGGTGCCGAGGGCTTCATTGTCTACGATGTTTCGCCTGGCCACGCGGAATTGGTCGGTCTCGGCGAGTTCACCAGAGTCGAGCACGTAGGCTCCACCGGCCGGGCGGGCCTGACCGGCGGGACCGAGGACAAGGTGCTCGCCAAGCTGGATTTTCTGCAGGACTGCGCAGCCGTATATGCGGTAGCCATCGGCAATTCCTCCATCAAGCGCCTGATGAAGGCGGAGATACAGCCGATCATCACCGACAATGGCCACCATATCGTGGATCTGTTGAGCGAGGTCAGCCAGGCATTGTGGGAGCCGGGTTCCCTGTCCTGGGTCGACCGTCTTTGCGCCAAGGCCGATACCCGGTCGTCCGGCCTTGTTGTCGGCAAGGCCCGTGAAGACCGGGACCGCCTAGCAAGCCACGCCGTTATACCCCTAAGACACCCGGAACAAGGATGACGGACCATGAACGACCAACAGCGCCTTCAACTCATTACCGCCGCCATTGAAGAGTTCCGCCCCGCTGTCCAGCGTGATGGCGGTGAGATCGAACTGGTCGCCGTCGAGGGGGATATCATCAGAGTGAGACTTACGGGCGCCTGCACCACCTGCAGCCTGGCCGGGCAGACCCTGGGCACCCTGCGGCGCCGGTTGGTCGCAGTGCTGGGGACGCCGGTAAGGGTCCTTCCCGCAGCCTTGGGGTGAAACCGGGCTACCCCGGGCCTTTGGCGCGCCTGGCGAAATATCTTTACAGAAATAACGACATGATGAAAAATCGATGAACGGTCGAAATGCGGTGATTTCACATGGGGATTGCCGGGGGCGGAAATACCGGCCCTCGGATCCGCGTGTGACGACGCCGTGTCGGTCGTGCCCCACCGCCCGGATCGGCCCACCAGAAAGGACTGAGATGCCCATGGATTCATCCTTCATAGTCGATCTGGAAGATGTGGTCGAAGACTTCAGCGGTTGCAAGACCGGTGAATGCCGCATCAACGTCCTTCCCCTGCTTTACCGTGTCAGTCAGATATTGAAGGAAAACGAGGACCTGCAGAACACGCTGACCATCATCCTCGAAGTCATGCAGCAGCGCATGAAGGTCATCCGCGGCATGGTGAACCTTTACGACTGGCAATCCGGAACCATTTTCATCCACGAAAGTTTCGGGCTGAGTGAAGAGCAAAAGGCGCGCGGTATCTATTCCATCGGCGAAGGGGTCACCGGATCGGTGGTCGAAACCGGAAAGGCCGTCATCGTGCCCAGGTTGGGCGACAATCCGAGTTTTCTGAATCGTACCAGGAGTCATGTCGGCAACGATGACATGGACGTATCCTTCCTTTGCGTACCGATCTCCCACGGACGCAAGGTATTAGGCACCATCAGCGCCGAACGGGCCTACCACAACCGTCGGTTATTGAAGCAGGACGTGGAGTTGCTGGCGACCATCGCCTCCATGATCGCCCCGGCGGTGGAGCTGTATCTTCTGGAAAACATCAGGAAGGTGCAACTGGAAAACGAGAATCGCCGCCTGAAAAATGCCCTCAAGGAACGGTTCAAGCCAGCCAATATCATTGGCAACTCCAAGAAGATGCAGGATGTCTATGAATTGATTCAGAAGATTTCCGTCACCAAGACGACTGTTCTTATCACGGGTGAAAGCGGTGTGGGAAAGGAATTGGTTGCCAACGCCATCCACTACAACAGCGAGGTATCGGATGGACCGTTCTGCAAGTTCAATTGCGCCGCCCTACCCGAAAGCATCGTCGAGAGCGAACTGTTCGGGCATGAAAAGGGGGCGTTCACCGGCGCCGTCACCCTGCGCAAGGGGCGGTTCGAACTGGCCGATGGCGGAACCATTTTTCTGGACGAGGTCGGCGAGCTGTCGCTGCCCGTCCAGGCGAAACTGCTGCGCGTGCTGCAGGAGCGGACGTTCGAACGCGTCGGCGGCAGCCGCCCGATCAAGGTGGACCTGCGCATCATCGCGGCAACCAACCGGAATCTGGCCGACATGGTCGAAAATGGGACGTTCAGGGAAGACCTCTATTATCGGCTGAACGTGTTCCCGATCATGGTCCCTCCCCTGCGCGAGCGGGGAAGCGACGTGGTGGCGTTGGCCGATCATTTCATCGCCCACTTCGCGGCGGAAGCGGGCAAGGAGATCAAACGCATCTCGACGCCGGCGCTCAACATGCTGATGGGTTACCACTGGCCCGGCAACGTGCGGGAACTCGAGAACGTGATCGAGCGCTCGGTGATTCTCTCGGACGACGGCGTCATCCATGGATACAACCTGCCGCCGTCCTTGCAGACGGCGACGGAGTCGGGAATCCCGTTCGGGGGCGGGCTGGAGGCCAAATTGGCGGCGGTAGAATACGAGATGATCGTCGAGGCGCTCAAGACCCACAAGGGCAACACGACCGAGGCGGCGAAAGAATTGAACCTGACGCGTCGCATCCTCGGCTTGCGCATGGCCAGATATCATCTCAGCTACAAGTCCTATCGAAAGGACTGACGGGGCCGTTGTCGGATGGGGAGGCGGAGAATTCCGCAAACCTATGACGTTACGGCATCGGCATCCGCCATCTGGACCAGTTCGATGCGATAGCCGTCCGGATCCTCGATGAAAGCGACCGTGTTTTTGTTGTGTCTTTGGGGACGGGGCGGCCGGGGCATGGTTACCCCGTCGGCCGCCAGGCGCTCGCACAGTTTATCGATGCCGGTGACCTGGATGGCGATGTGCCCGAAGGCGTCGCCCAACCGATAGGATTCCTCGCGCTCCCAGTTGAACACCAACTCGACGGCCATGTGCCGCCCAGGGTCGCCGTAGCCCAGATAGGCCTGGGAGAAGCGGTTCTTGCGATGCTCCCGCCGTTCCAGCACCGTCATACCCAGAAGCCGGGTGTAAAAATCGACCGATCGCTCCAGGTCGCCGACCCGCAGCATGGTGTGGAGCAGCCGGAATGTGCCAGGGTCGGGCTCCGGTCCCGAGCCTCGGTCTCCCATGGCGCCAGATAACGTCAGTTGCGCACCCCTTTTTCCCAGTACGGCATAATCCCGGAAAAATGCGGTGATGGACGTCTCGACGGGCTGGCCGGCATAGCCATCCACCGCCACGACGTTCGCCGCCCGCAACTGCTCCCTCGGCGTATCACCGATCTTCGCGACGAACAGGGCCATGCAGCCTTTCAGCGCGCGTATGGTGGCTTCGCGCCGGTTATCGCTTTCATCGACGTAATCGTCGACATTGCGGCGTTCCACCAGCCGGGCTCCTCCGGGGTCCATCTCATAGACGTGCAATTCGTCAATCTGACCGAAGTGCTGGTCGACGGTGCCGCCATCCTTGCTGGCGACGGCAACCAGAAGTGTAGCGTCCTTTGGGTATGATCTCTGGTCATGGCCGCACATGGTCACTCCTGTAAATATGTGGAAAAAGGCTGCAAGGCAACAAGCGATTTTCATGCCATGATTCCGCCGGCGATCAGGCCATACGCCTTTCCATTTTCGCACATCGATGAACATTGGGCGTAAAAACGCACTTTTTCGAACGGATGTGATGGCGCCAGAGAAGCTCGGATCAGTCGAAAAATATCCGTAGCCCATTGAATTCAAGCTCGAGAACGGGATTGGCACAAGTTATGCAGTGATCACATCGACTGCCACTTTTCGAGTAATCGGTCTGAACCGGCAGCGCCAAATCCACATCCGCTTGTGCGAGGAGATACGCCAATGCCCATGATACTTCTGAAGTGCGACAAAGACATCCCCGAGCGGGAGAAACACATCTATTTGAAGGCCCCCGATGAGGATACCCGTGATTTTTTGCCCATTTCCAATGCGGCGACCATTCCCGGGACGCTGTCCGAACGGGGCTGCGCTTTCTGCGGCGCTAAGCTGGTGATCGGTGGTGTACTGAAGGACACCATCCAGATGATCCACGGTCCTATCGGATGCGCCTACGATACCTGGCATACCAAGCGCTATCCCAGCGACAATGGCCACTTCCAGATGAAATACGTGTGGTCCACCGATATGAAGGAAAGCCATATCGTCTTCGGTGGCGAGAAACGGCTCGAAAAAAGCATGAACGAAGCCTTCGATGCGATGCCCGATATCAAACGCATGATCGTCTACACCACCTGCCCGACGGCTTTGATCGGCGACGATATCAAGGCGGTGACCAAAAAGGTGATGGCCGAGCGCCCCGATGTGGACATCTTCACCGTCGAATGCCCTGGCTTCTCCGGCGTCTCCCAGTCCAAGGGGCACCACGTCCTCAACATCGGCTGGGTCAACGAGAAGGTCGGCACCATCGAACCCGAGATCACCAGCGAGTTCACCATGAACTTCGTCGGTGACTTCAACATCCAGGGTGATACCGAACTGCTGCAGACATACTGGAATCGGCTGGGCATCCAGGTCATCGGCCATTTCACCGGCAACGCCAACTATGATGACCTGCGCGGCATGCACCGCGCCAAACTGAATGTGGTGAACTGTGCCCGTTCATCCGGATACATCGCCAACGAGTTAAAGAAACGGTACGGCATTCCCAGGCTCGATATCGACTCATGGGGGTTCAACTATATGGCCGAAAGCATCCGCAAGATCTGCGCCTTCTTCGGTATCGAGGAGAGAGGGGAGGCCCTGATCGCCGATGAATATAGCCAGTGGAAAGCCAAGCTGGACTGGTACAAGGAGGGCCTTACAGGTATCAAGATGGCGATATGGACCGGCGGGCCACGGCTCTGGCACTGGACCAAGTCCGTCGAGGACGACCTGGGCGTCCAGGTGGTGGCCATGTCATCCAAATTCGGACACGAGGAGGATTTCGAAAAGGTGATCGCCCGCGGGCGTGAAGGCACTTATTACGTAGACGACGGCAACGAGCTGGAATTCTTCGAGATCATCGAAAGGGTCAAGCCGGACGTCATCTTCACCGGGCCCCGCGTCGGCGAACTGGTGAAGAAGCTGCACATCCCATACGTCAACGGCCACGCCTACCACAACGGTCCGTACATGGGCTTCGAGGGCTTCGTGAACCTGGCCCGCGATATGTACAACGCCGTGCACAACCCTCTTCTCAAGCTGGCCGCAACCGATATCCGCGGAGATGTCCGCCCGCCAATGAAGGAGGCCGTGTAATGAACAGCAAAGTGGATGATCTGTTCGGCTACGTCCAGGAGCGGTGCCTGTGGCAGTTCTCTTCCCGGGCCTGGGATAGGCATGAAAACATCGACGGGGTCATCGAAAAAGTCACGGTGCTATTGATGGGAGAGGATCCCGGCCTCGGCACGCCTATGGACCGTCTGCATTACGCAGACGCCAAGATCATGGTTTCCGATATCAAGGAGCGCTACCCATGGATCGATGATGCCGAACCGGCCCAGATCCGCGAGTTGATGCAAGGCTTGAAGGAGCGCTTGGTTGAAATCGCGATTACCAGGTCAAAAAACCACGAACTGAACCACACACTCTATTGAGTCTGGTTTCCAGAAAATAGGAGAGGTATGCCATGAGTTGCGAAGTCACCACGAAAGATCGGGCCGGGATCATCAACCCTATGTTCGATTGTCAGCCGGCCGGTGCCCAGTATGCCGGTATCGGCGTCAAGGACTGCATCCCGCTCGTCCATGGTGGACAAGGGTGCAGCATGTTCGTTCGCCTCCTGTTCGCCCAGCATTTCAAAGAGAACTTTGACATCGCCTCCACCTCGCTGCATGAGGAATCGGCGGTGTTCGGCGGTGCCAAGCGCGCCGAAGAAGGCGTCATGGTATTGGCCAGGCGCTATCCCAACCTCCGTGTCATCCCCATCATCACCACATGCTCGACCGAGGTCATCGGCGACGACATCGAAGGAACCATCAACCGCTGCAACCGGGCGCTGAAGGAAGAGTTCCCGGGCCGCAAGATCCATCTGGTCCCGGTCCATACCCCCAGCTTCAAGGGCAGCCATGTCAGCGGCTATGCCGAGTGCATGCTATCCATGGTCAAGACCATGGCGACGCACAAGGGCGTACCCAGCGGCAAGCTCAACGTCTTCCCCGGCTGGGTCAACCCCGGAGATGTCGTCCTCCTGAAACGCTATCTGCGGGAAATGGGGGTGGACGCAACGGTCTTCATGGACACCGAGGATTTCGACTCGCCCATGCTACCGGACAAGTCGATCCACACCCATGGGCGGACGACGGTGGAAGACATCGCCCATTCGCCCAACGCCATGGGCTCCATTGCCCTTGCCCGCTACGAAGGCGCCAGCGCAGCCGAGTACCTGAAGGCCGAGTTCGACGTGCCGTGCATTGTTGCATCGACCCCTTATGGCATCGGGAATACCGACGCGATGCTGCGCCATATCAGCGAGCTGACCGGAAAGCCGATCCCCGAGTCCCTGGTCAAGGAACGCGGCATCGCGCTGGACGCCCTCCAGGACCTGACCCACATGTTCTTTGCGGACAAGAAGGTGGCCATTTTCGGCCATCCCGATCTGGTGATCGGCCTGGCCCAGTTCTGCATGGAGGTCGAACTGAAGCCGGTCCTCCTGCTGCTCGGCGATGACAACCCTCGGTATAAGAAGGACCCGCGCATCCTTGAACTGCAGAAAACGGTCGACTGGGACATGGAGATCGTCCGCAACGCCGACCTGTGGGATCTGGAAAGCCGCATCAGGGACGGGCGGGTGGCGCCGGATTTGATCATGGGCCACTCGAAAGGGCGTTACATCGCCATCGACGCCAACATCCCCATGGTCCGGGTAGGCTTTCCGACCTTCGACCGCGCGGGCCTGTATCGACGTCCTACCATGGGCTACCAAGGTGCCATGGAGCTGGGCGAAACCATCGCCAACGCGCTGTTCACCCACATGGAATACACGCGGAACCGGGAATGGATCCTGAATACGTGGTGAGACTACCCAGGGCCGCCGGCCGGCGGCCCCATGAGGAGATGGAAATGCCAGAGAACGGCCATTTGAAGATCGCACTGACCACCAATAGCCTCACCCGGGTCGACGTTGACTTCGCCAAGGCCCGGCGGGTCGTGTTCTACGACGTTGCCCACGATTCGGCGGAGTTCCTTGACAGCATGCATTTCTCTCCACCGGAAAAGCGGGAGGGGGACAAAAAAGGTGGAGGCAGAAACGGCGGCTGCTGCATGGTCGATGCCGATGAAGCGCTCGCCAACGGCGACCCTTTTGCGGCGAAGGTGGAGGCGCTCCAGGGCTGCGCCATCCTGTTCACCCGGGGGCTGTCGGATTTCGTCGCGGTCCGCATACGGGACCAGCACGTGTTCCCGGTCAAGATGGAAAAGGTACGCGACATCGATGTGGTCATCGCCTACCTGCAGCAGATGATGAGCAACAACCCACCCCTTTGGCTGCGCAGGGCGATGAAACGTGGAACAGCGCATTCGGCTCACGCATGAAACCATCGGGGGATCTTTCAGGGATGACGGCGGAATCGTGGGAATCCGCCCCATCCACAAGGGAGTTCGCCACCCGGCAAACACGCACCTTTCGCACGCAACATTCGATTAGAGGAGAAACCTGACATGTTTACCAATACTGCGTTTATCTCGGTCCTCATGGCGGTCGCCGAGATCATCGGTGCCGTGACATTCGTCATGACCAGGGACACGGCAAAGCGGATCGTCCTCTCCTGCTTTGGCCTGGGCTTTGGCTTGGCCATCGTCCTTTTCGACATCATCCCCGACGCCACCACGGACAACCCGAGCGGCTGGCTGCTTCTCGCCGTCGGTGTCGCTCTGGGTGCCTTGCTGATGTTCAAGGCGGGCGCACGGGGCAGCCGCACCGGAAGCTTGGCGGCCGTCGGGGGGATGGCCTTGCATAACCTGAGCGAAGGGATCATGGTGGCGGCGATGGGGCCCGCCGCTGGCCCCATCGTCCTTGTCGGTGCCGTCGTCCACAAACTGCCGGAGGGCATGGTCGCGCTCTCGCTGATGAGGGATTTCCCGAGCCGTGTGAAGGCGACGGGGACCCTGCTGTTGGCCGGCATAATTCCCCTGGGGGCGGTGATCACGATCCCGGAGAGGATCCAGCAACCCCTGCTCGCCATCGCCGCGGGAGTGCTTTTCCTGGTACTATCCAAGGCACTGGTGCTTGTCGTTTCCGGCGGAACCCACCGGACGGCCACCGCCGGTACCCCGGCCGGCGCCAAGGTCGCGGGCGCGACGATTGCGGGAATGGTCTTCGCCGGACTGTCCTGCCTGATGATGGGATGACCGCCCGGGCCGCCCCAGGTTCGGCGGCCCAACCTCATGCCCTGCGGACTCGGGACCGATGCCCAACGTGCTTATCCGGAGTCCCGAAAAGACGCCATCACCAGCCGTCCCTCATTAAGGTGCCCGATATCCGCTCGAACACATGCCGCACTGTTGATGGATGCTCATCATCCTTTCCCAGAACAGTTGACAGTTGAAAATGCAATTGTAGGTGACTGGCTGAATGCCTAAGGCTGGAAATGCGTAATTGTAGGTCATTTTTATGATGCTGTGATCATCCATCATATTCATATATCGCTTAGGGAGATAATATCTAGTGCGTGAAGAAATGATTAAGTCTGTGCTGTCAGATCTCAATGGTAGCTCCGCTGATATAGAAGCCTCTGCCATTATATCCACAGACGGTCTGGATATTGCTGCATTACTCTCCGCTTCCATGGATGAAGATCGTGTAGGCGCGGTGGCTGCGGCTATGCTCTCTTTACTTTGGGAGAGCGGACAGCAACAGAGTTGGCGCGTGGCAACTTGGAGCAGGTCATGATCAAAGGTGACAATGGATATGTTCTGTTAATAGATGCCGGGTCAGAGGCCGTTCTCAGTACAATTATTCGGAAATAAGCCAAGCTGGGGTTCGTATTTCTAGACGCTTCTCGGGCTGCAAAAGCCATTGAGAATATGCTTTGACTAAGTATGTCAAAGATTAATTGCTTGAAAATGGTATGATTAAAAAGGGGGAATATTTATGAGCACAAACTCCAGCGATGTTCAGACCCTCATGCACATTGGCGGTTTTTCATCAGGGTACGAGGAGCATCTCCGTCATCTCGGCCAATATCTGGTGCCGCGACTACCCGAGCTCACAGATCGATTCTATGAGTGTCTGCTGGCTAATGAACTCACTTGCCCCTATGTGGAGAGACGCGTGGAACAACTGAAAAAGGCTCATATCGCCTGGCTCACGGAACTCTTTTCCGGCGATTATGGAGAAGATTTCATGGCCCGCCAGCGGCGTATCGGCGAAATCCATGTGGCCGTCGGTATCCCGCCTCCCTTTGTGGCGTCCAGCATGAGTTTTCTGCGTAGCGCCTTCCCCAATGAAATCGAAATCATCGCTCGGTCACTGGGTGAACCCATCGGTATTTGCACTGGGATGATTCTGCGCCTACTGGATCTCTGTCAATATTTAATCGATTCGGCCTACGAGGCTGAACGCATGAGGCGTCTAACAGCCGCTACCGGGATGAGTCCAGCCCTGTTGGAAAATCTCATCGCCCTGCGGCCGGTTACAAAACAGAAATCAATTATGGGGTAGATCTGCAACTGCTCATCAAGGTGATGGGCAAGAGCAGAGTCAGCTCCATACACAAATCACCTGGCGAACTGGACGACATCGATTTTAGGTGAACACACAAACATGACCAGAATTGGTTTTGATCAGGTTGATGCGTCATACACAATAAATTACGAATACTCGGAAAACCATGTCATGGCCGGACCGTTAACTGCTTTTTCTAGCAAAATTCAGGACACCCTCGGTTTATTCAGCTTTCAAGTTTAACCTGTGCCAGTTGCAGGATATTATTGCAACTCACTTGCATGAAAGGACATGTTCATGACCGTTCAATCATCCACACTACACAAAAACGTCGTTAGTTTTTGGGGGCTCGTAGGGCAAAGCATCTCCGGCATAGCACCCACTTGCGATGTCGTAGCGTTCATGACTGTGGGAGCAGCTTTTGCGCTGGTTACCCTGCCACTGTCCTATCTGCTGGCGTTTCTGCTTATGTTTTTCGAGGTCAACACCATCTATCATCTGACCAAGCATCGCGCCTCTGCCGGCGGTTATTACAGTTTCGTCGCCGCTGGCTTGGGACCACGTGCGGCAATAGTCACTGGATTTATGGTCATTTTCTACCAAACCATGAGTGTTGCAGGAATTCCGGTCTATGTGGGCGGGGTCTTTCTTCCGGGCTTGTCAAAAAGTATAGGTATCTTGCTCCCGCACTGGTTATGGATCGCGAGCACCCTGTTTTTCATTGGTGTGCCATGGTTGCTCAGTGTGGCAGGGATTCGCCCGAGTATTCGTACTGTCGCCATCACGAGCCTGCTGGAGATTCTTTTTTTGGTGGGTAGTTCAGTGGTTATCATCAGCCGTGTCGTGCCCAGTCATCCTTTGCTGCCCTTCAGCCTTGGTGAGGTAGGATTTAAAGGAGTCGCCATGGGGATGATTTTTGCCATCACCAGTTTCATCGGGATTGGCAGTCATACTCCCCTCGGGGAAGAGGCACGGGGAGTCCGTACTCAGGAAGGAAGAGTTATCGGCAAAGCGGCTTTGGTCTCACTGACCTTGGTAGGGACCGCGCTCGTGCTGTCGGCATATGCCCTGACCGTCGGCTGGGGAATGGATAACATGCACAGTTTTGCTGCCAATGGTGCGCCCGGAGTCGTAGTCTTTCACCGTTATCTCGGCTTTTGGGGCGCCGTCGCCTTGGTCGTCCTCGCTGTAAATAGCGCCATGGCCGGTGATCTGGCTCTGCTCAATGCCTCAGCACGGGTGCTATTTGCCATTGCCCGCGATCGTCTGCTTTATACTTCATTCGCTCAGGTAAACGGTCGCGGAGCGCCGCAAGCGGCGGTGAACGTGCTCGCCATCATTGCCATTACCCTGGCCATAGTTTTTGGTCTGGTTTTTGGTCCGAGCAATGCTTTCGACGTAATGACCACAGCGGTGCTCATCGGCCTGGTCACGGCCCACACATTGATGAACGTTTCTTTGATGAAATTACCAAGAGGGAATGAACGGCTTTTAACGTGGCTCTTTTTTCATTTTTTTCTCCCGGTACTGGCCACACTCCTGTTCTGGTGGGTGCTTTGGGAGTCGCTTGTCCCTTTTGCCTATCCTCTCTATTGGTCTTTGCTCCTCTGGCTGTCAGCGATAGTCCCCGTCCTGTTCTTCGCGATCTTTCGCGCTCGACGGCTTCATAGGATAAGGACTTCGCTGCTGGGCACACCGGACAACTCAAAGATGGATGCTCCCGTCCAAGCGGGGCGATAAGAAATCGTGAGATAGGGCCGATGTGCTCGGGCTGGTTCCGAGACCTATGGGTACCTCAATGCAGGGAGACCTGGGATTCCTCATCCCAGTGCACCAGTTCCAG
>JAKBXD010000330.1 GCA_021840785.1 Pseudomonadota bacterium | reverse complement strand
TGTTGCGGTATACCCTCATCATGAATCGGTATTACTGGCTACTCTGCGGCCATTGCCCGAGGAGCATTGCCCTGGGTCCGGTATGTCTTTAGCGCCAGTGACAACACTGCCCCGACCACAATGAAGCCAGCCGCGGCCACGAATACGTCGTCGACTCCCATCACAAACGCCTGTTGTTCAATCATTCCATAGAGCGTCGTCACCGTAATATGCAATGCCGGAACGCCGGGAATTCCTTCGCCCGCAATCATCCCTTGCAATCCGCGAAACAATTGCATGGCGCTCCCAGAGGTCGGGGTGTAGGCCGACGCTAACATCTGGGCGTGCATACTCGACTGATGTTGCAATAAAGCAGTCAGACCCGCGAGTCCAAAGGATCCGGCAACGCGCTGCATGATGTTATTAATGGCCGAAGCTCCCCCGACGTGTTCTGTTGGGACGGCAGACATCCCCGCGGTCGTGACCGGCATCATCGCCATACCCATTCCGAATCCTCGTAGAGTAAGCCACAAAATGACTTGACCGACCGACGTGTCGACCGACAGGTTGTGCAACAAGTAGGTGGTGACCGCTAACAGCGCCATCCCTGTAAACACCAGTGCTCGAGCCCCGATCTTATCGTATATGCGCCCGGAAATAGGCATCATGACCGCCGAAGCGAGGGCAGCTGGCATCATAATGAGCCCGGTCTTCATGGCCCCAAACCCCACGATGGTTTGCAAAAACAACGGTACATAAAAAATACCGGAGTACATTGCGACGGTCACCAGGATTACGAGAACATTCGACAACCCAAAGGATCCAAACCTAAAGACACGGAGGTCCAATAATGGATGTTTGGCTCTGAGCTCCCACAGCACAAACATGACTAATAAAAACCCCGAAGCGGTTAAAAGTAGGACAATGGGTTCCGAGCTCCATCCCCAAGTCTCCCCTTCTGACAGGGCCAGTAGCAATCCAAACAGACCTCCAGCGGTCAAAATGAATCCGATGAAGTCAAATCCTCCGGTTTTAATCTGAGGAAATTTTGGTACATACATGTACGCCAACAAGACCCCTACAATCCCAATCGGAACGTTAATGTAGAAGATCAAACGCCAGTTCACGTACTCGACCAAGTAGCCCCCCAAAGTCGGACCGATGGCTGGCGCCACAATAATGGCCAACCCCCAAAACCCCATCGCGGTCCCGATCTGTTGACGCGGGACAATGCGGTACACCATGGCCATCGTAATCGGCATAATAAGACCACCGCCCAAGGCCTGCACCACACGAAATACCGTCAGTACGTTAAGGCTCCAGGACAACCCTGACAACGCTGAGCCGATCGTGAAAATAACGAGCGCTGCCATATAAACCGTCCGATACCCAAATCGGTCGCCTAGGTACCCTGCAGCGGGTACCACTACCCCCAGCACCAACAGGTAGATCGTCACCACCCATTGCACTTCCGCCGTATTCACAGAAAACACGCTTTCGAGCTTTGGGATGGCGATATTCACAATGGAACTATCGAGGATTGCCATAAAGGCACCAATCACTAAAACGGCCAGTGCCACACCCCAATGCCTTTGTGTTTGACTCGCATCCGCCATGGCATTTCCCTCCCTTCTTCGTTGACTTAAATATGAATCTTAACGGTAGCATTTTCCCCGTCGCGTAGAGCGGTCGGCGGATTCATTAGGGTCACTGTCACTGGAACCCATTGTCTGGCTTTCGCAAAACTACCGACCTGCAGCAAGGGAGACAAGGTTGCTAACGTCACCGCACCGATATGGGTCACTACCCCTCGGTAGTGGGTGCCCGGGTCTTCGGATAGACCCACCGACACGGTTTGCCCCACCGACACTTTTCTCGCCTTAGATTCCGGCACCTCCGCCACAACCGTCGCCCGCTTCATGTTGACCAGGGCACCAAGATCTTCCCCGGATGTCACGAACGACCCTCGGGTGACGGCCAAGTTCCCGGCAATGCCAGACGCCGCAGCACGAATCGCTATCCCACCCGACTCTTGAAACAATAGTTGGTTTTTGTGCACCTGCTGTCCCGTTGTCACCTGTACCGCGATGATTTGACCCGTCTCGGGCGCCTTTATCCACACATAAGGTGACGTCACGGAAGCGTAGCCGCTCGACACATAGTTTGCGTTTTCATAGGCGTACCAGCCCGCGATGCCTCCCAGGGCAATGATTCCAATCAGAGCCACCAACGTTAAAATCCAACGTGGCATTATGGCGCCTCCTCCACTCGCATGGTGTCATAACCCATTTCCAGCAACAGGATTTCCTCCATGCGTTCCTCCAAGTCCCGCAATTTTTCAAAGCGCATCCGTTCCGCTAGAGAGCGCCGATAAGGGTCCTCGTAGTCGGCTAGGATATCCGCCCAATGAAGCGATTCTGCCTCCAAGGCCTCTTTTTCCCGGCGCAATTCAAGGATGCGGTCGTCCAGCTCCTCCGTCGTGTGCGCCTTTACATAGCGGTCAAGACGAAAGCTCGGCGCCTCCCCGTTCGCCCAGGCGTCAAACCCCTGACTCAGAATAGCCAGATCACAGAGGCGTCGGAGTTGTCTCGGCCGTTCATCTTTAATGGCATCACCACGGCTACCTTCGTGCAGCACTAATTCGGCCAGGGTTGCGGCGCGCGTTTCTGCTTCACGTGCTCGATATCGCCAGCGCGACCGTAGCACCACGTCATGTAGCAAAGACTGCGTGGCTAAAAAGGACCCATCGGCCGATGACAATGCGGCGGTGCCACCGTGTTGCAACTCCGGGAGCGTTTCTTCCTCCGTGTTGCTGAGAGCGGCGAGTGCCGAATGATCGAGAGCCGTCCCC
>JAKBXD010000329.1 GCA_021840785.1 Pseudomonadota bacterium | reverse complement strand
TCTACGGTCTTGCTAAGGAGGCGGTCCAGCGTGGCGACATGGGGGCCGATCGTTGGTATCAGTACCACGAAAAGACAGTGATTAGGCTAAGGGAGTTGGTGTCCATTTTGGAGAGTCCTGACATAGAGGACGGCGCGCAAATCAAGCTTCGAGGAAACGACTTCAGTCAACTTCGCCGCGTTGCAATAAAGAAGTCGCTTGAGACCTTTGACAGCAAGAGCGAAGGGATGGCGGCCCTCGAGAACCTGGGCAGAGTGCTAGGTAGCGAGAATGGCTAAACATCTAAACCGACGCGACATGGAGGCAATCGTTAGTCTTATCCATGGCTGGAGCGGTGCCAAACTGACTTGGGAGGCGATCTGTGAGGCTGCTGAACCGCTAGTGGGGAAGAAGCCTACTAGGCAATCCCTGAACGCCCACGAGGCTATCGTGACCGCCTATAGCGTCGTAAAGAAGGGATTACGAGAGGTTGGCCCCAAGAACCCGCGCCCTGGTAGTATGAAGATGGCGGCTGCACGTATAGCGAAGCTAGAACGAGAGCTTGAACAAGCGATAGAGGAAAACCGATTGCTAAAGCAACAGTTTGTGACGTGGCAGTATAATGCGTACAAGCACGGACTGAACGAATATCAACTTAACGAGCCGTTGCCCAAGATTGATCGTGAACGATCTGATGGCGCAATGAAATAAACATTTGCCAATGTCTGAATGTAAGCAATGAGATGGTCTGCAAGTGGAGGGAGCAACGGGCTATGCCCGACCACCGTGTCGGCCGTCGCTGAATGTTTAAACAAGACGAAGTGGACGAATGGGTCCGCTCCGGCGTGCATCGATAAGTCGATAAGCCGGATACTGAGCAGCAAGGAGCGACCATGGCCGAACTGATTCACGACAAGATAAAACGATCCCTTCAGACAGCCGAAGGGTTATACCATCGCCTAGTGCTGCTGGTGGGTGAGACCGGTTGCGGCAAGACCCGCGTCCTTCGGAATATTGCCGCGGAATTAGGCGGCTCCGTTGTCAACGTGAACCTGGTGCTCTCAGGCGAGCTACTAGAAATGACGGCCAAACAGCGGTCGCTTCGGTTGCCTGGCATCCTCGACCATGTCGCGGGCCAGGCTCAGGCACCCGTGGTACTGGATAATCTCGAGATCCTCTTCGATAAGGATCTCCAGCAGGACCCTTTGCGCTTGCTGCTGGGCATTTCGAGAAACCGGGCCGTGTTGGCTTCGTGGAGCGGAACCGTGAATTCCGGGAGGCTTTTGTACGCCGAAACCGGGCATCCCGAGTACCGCAGCTATGACCCGGGCGATGCGCTAATTGTGGGCATGGATGGCACGGCCACGGTCGATTCGGCAAAAAAACAATAGAGAGGCAGGACAAGCGTGAGATACGGAGATCTTATCCAATTCGACCCAATTGAGTCGGTCGTTCAGTTGCGCGACGCGGACAAATCGAGCGCCGCGCAACACCTGGTGAGCACCTATGTCATTTCCGATGAAATGGCCGAACGGCTCACGCAGCTTGTCATTCCTCAGATGCAGTTCGACCAGCCGGTCGACAACAAAGGCCTGCTGGTTGTCGGTAATTACGGCACCGGTAAGTCGCACTTGATGTCGGTGGTCTCTAGCCTTGCCGCAGACGCCTCCCTGCTGGAAGGGCTGAAGAACGATGGTGTCCGCGACGCAGCCGCTCAGATCGCCGGTCGCTTCAAGGTTATCCGTACCGAAATCGGAGCCACCACAATGTCCCTGCGCGACATCCTGGTGGCCGAACTGGAAGAGAATCTCGAAAAACTCGGCGTAGAATATGTCTTTCCCGAGGCGGGCACCATCTCCAGCCACAAACGGGCCTTCGAAGACATGATGGCGAAGTTCGGCGAGGAGTTTCCCGAACACGGCCTGCTGCTGGTAGTCGACGAGCTGCTTGACTTCCTGCGCACCCGCAAGGACCAGGAGCTGATCCTCGACCTCAATTTTCTGCGCGAGGTCGGCGAGGTCTGCAAGGATTTGCGCTTTCGCTTCATGGCCGGTGTCCAGGAAGCTATTTTCGACAGCCCGCGCTTCGCCTTTGTCGCCGACAGCATCCGCCGGGTGAAGGACCGCTTCGAGCAGATCCTTATCGCCCGCAGCGACGTGAAATTTGTGGTGGCCGAGCGTCTGCTGAAGAAGACCGCCGAGCAACAGGCCAAGATCCGCGACTACCTGATGCCCTTTGCCAAATACTACGGCGGCATCAACGAGCGCGTGGACGAGTTCGTCCGGCTTTTCCCAGTGCATCCAGATTACATCGACACCTTCGAGCGGGTTACTGTGGTGGAAAAGCGTGAGGTGCTCAAGACCTTGTCCATGAGTATGAAAGGCATCTTGGGCAAGGACGTGCCGCAGGACGAACTGGGTCTGATCGCCTTCGACAGCTACTGGAACACGCTCAAACAGAACGCCTCCTTCCGCGCCATTCCCGAGATCCGGGCGGTCATCGATTGCAGCCAGGTGCTGGAGTTCCGCATCGAAAACGCCATCACCCGCAAGCAATACAAGCCGATGGCGCTGCGCTTGATCCATGCGCTGTCCGTTCACCGTCTCACCACTGGCGACATTTACGCCCCCATGGGCGCATCCGCCGTGGAACTGCGCGACCGCCTCTGCCTGTTCGATCCGCTGATCGCCGAGCTGGGTAGCGACGAACCGGATAAGGACTTGCAGACCCATGTGGAAACGGTCCTGCGCGAGATCCACAAAACAGTCAGCGGCCAGTTCATCTCCTTCAATGCCGACAACCGCCAGTTCTACCTCGATCTGAAGAAGACCGACGACTTCGATGCCCTGATCGACA
>JAKBXD010000328.1 GCA_021840785.1 Pseudomonadota bacterium | reverse complement strand
TAGAGCCCGGCATTGCCCGCCAACGCGGTGACGCTTTGGTCCTGCCTGTGCTGGATTTCCCGGGATATCTGCGCGGAGTGCAGTACATCCGGCCGGACGGTCAAAAGCGATTCCTCAGCGGCATGAAAAAGGCCGGGGCTTTTATCCCGGTAGCAGAAAAGCCGGACGGAAAACGCCAGCTATGGATTGCCGAAGGTTGGGCCACCGCCTGCACTCTCCAAACGTTGCGTCCGCTCGTCTGCGTCATTGCCGGACTCGACGCCGGCAACCTTCAAGCCGTGGCCACAGAGGCCCGTCGCCGATGGCCTGCGCTGGACATTGTGGTGTGCCCGGACTTTGACAGCGTGGGTCAACGGAAAGCTCGGGAAGCGGCCGAGCGCGCGCGTGCAAAGATATTGCCACCGCCTGCCGTGATCCTGCCGGGCTGCACCGATTGGAACGATGTTATGGCTGCAAGACGGCAGGGGGTGGCCCATGCTTGATAGCGACTGGACGCAATGCGTCCCGCCCTACGGGGATGGGCGCGAACCCTGCCGCAAGTCCGTATCTGATTCCACTGGTGTAGATAGTGGCTTTCTCGAACCGCAGCCCCTGGCGGACCTGCCGCGCGTGGACGTGGCCGGGGTAATCGACAACCCTTCGCCACCGCCGGCATTTGTTTGGGGCGGCATGGTGCCCTGTGGTCATGTCTGTCTGCTGTCTGGGCATGGCGGAAGCGGCAAGAGTATCCTCGCGCTGCAACTGGCCGTTGCCGTGGCAATGGGTTTACCCCTCTTAGGGGTTCCGACAAGACTAGGCCGAGTACTGGTTTTCTCTGGCGAGGATGCGGGGCCTTTGTTGCGCCATCGACTGGCCGTCGTCTGTCGCGCCCTCGACGTAAACCCTCATGCCTTGAACGAGCGATTGGTGGTGCTCGACGCCACCGAGAACCCGGCACTTGGTATGGAAACCTTAGACCGCGAGACCGGTCGCCGACACATCGCTCCAACCGCCATTTATGAGCGCCTGCGGGAGATTGTCACAGAGCACCAGCCAGCCCTAATCGTGGTAGACAACGCCAGCGATTGTTACGAGGGCGACGAAAACGACCGCAGCCAAGTTCGCGGTTTTGTGCGCTCCCTCGCCTTTCTCAGCCGCCAAGTGGATAGCCATTCGGCCATCCTGCTGCTCACTCACACGCCCAAGCAGGCCGTGAGGGGATGGGGGGAGAGCTACAGCGGCAGCACGGCTTGGCACAATTCCGCTCGCGCCCGGCTGTCGCTCACGGCCACCAAGGACGACGAAACCCGCCTGACGCTCACTCTCGACAAGATGAACCTGGCGCCGCTTCGCCGGGAGCCGTTGCGCCTAGTGCGCTCACATGGTGGCGTTCTGGTGCTGGACGAGGGCGCACAAGACGCAGAGGACGAGCTGAGAGAACCGCCGACCACCAATCTGCTGCGCCTGCTGGCAGACTTCAACCGACGCGGGGAACACGTCAGCCCCGAGCAATCCGCCAGGAACAACGCTTGGAAGATGCTGCGACAGGAAGATGGGTTCCCAAAGCACACGTATCGCGCCGCCGGGCCTTTATTTGCCGCCATGAGAGAATTGGAGCGCCAGGGAGTCATCGAGCGGGCCGAGTATGTCAATGCCCACCGTAAGCGATATGAGCAATGGTTTCTCACCGCCAAAGGATGGGCAGAAATCGGGGAATCTGCGCCCACCGCGCTCACCGCGCCCACATCAGGGGTAGGCGCACTAGACGCGGGGCCTAGAGGGGGTGCGCCCACCGCGCCCACCTCTGGGCGTAGGGGGTGTGGGGGAATAGAGCGCGCACAGGAAGGCGCAACCGATGAGCAATAACCCATCTCACTCTTTGGCGGGAGCATCCGATGTGGGCGCACCCTCTCGCGTGTACTGCCGAGACTGCGTCTATTTCCAGCCGGACAGCGTGAACCCGCCCATGGGGGCCGGGCGTTGCACGCGCACGATCTCCGGTTTGCCACCCAAAGGCGGATTTGGATGCGGCGTCTGCTACCCATTCAGCCCGCGTGTCTGCCGGCACTATGAAGCTATTTGGGGGAAGCAGTGATGACGGGATCCTCCCAACTTGATGAGTTGGATGATGCGGACCGGTGGTTACTCGAGAACGACCCTCAACTTTCCAAAACCACACCACGAGCCCTCGCGAGTCGCCGTATCCGGCAACGGCACCGTCAGGGTAAAGGGTTACTCGACGATGTGATAGTGGTGGCAGAAGCTTCCGATTTTCGACAGGCGGCCAATCCACACGCGGCCCGTCTTGTTCGCTTGGCTCCGCCTTCGATCCGCATGTTGGTGGCCCTACGGGTAGAGTTCCCGAGTGCGAGCCAGGCGGAGCTAGCCCGGATGCTCGGATGTTCAAGGCAGGCAGTAAGCAAAAAACGTCAAAAGCTGCTTGCTTACCTTCAGACCATGGCGGCATTGCCACCACCCCGGAAGGCCGGGGCCGTTACCGAAGCGCCCTGTTTCAGGGAGCCCAATGGACAACTTGCGTGGGATTTTGTACATTATGAATGAAGGCACTAGGGTACTTGCTCTCTTTCCTAGGCAAGCCACCCTCATCGAGTGAGCTGTGTGAGAACAATCGGCATTGTTCTTGCGCGCAGAGTTGATGATAGTTACCTCCATACCCATTGTTACGATAAAGACCGGTTGCCTAGCTATTCAACAGAGAGCGTTCAAATGACAGGAACGCAGCGTAAGCAGTCGTTCGCGAGATCCATATTATCGACCCAGGAGTGCTCACATTATATCAGGAAGATAAATCAGAGTGTCCTTTATTTATTCGCTTTTAAACTACAGAAAGAGATTCCACAAT
>JAKBXD010000327.1 GCA_021840785.1 Pseudomonadota bacterium | reverse complement strand
AGCTAATCAGCTCCTCAATGTTGCGGCGTACCAAGGGCTCGCCACCGGTGATGCGAAGCTTATGAACGCCGAGGCCCGCGAAAATCCGGGCCAACCGGGTAATTTCCTCGAACGTCAGCAACTCCGCCCGCGGCAAGAAGGCAAAGGACGGCCCAAACACCTCTTTGGGCATGCAGTAGACGCACCGAAAATTGCATCGGTCGGTTACCGAAATGCGTAAGTCGTTTAAGGGCCGTCCTAGTGCATCTTGAATCGCCAATCGCCTTCCCCCTTCCACCGATTCTCTTTTCTCTATTGTATCATGCGCGATAATCTAACGCCGGGACGGCGGACGTCCGGGCGCTCGAGGGGCCTATATATCAGAGGGCACCCTGGTGCGCAAGTTCCCGAAGTTCCCGCTTTAGAATCTTGCCGCTGGCGTTATGGGGTAATTCATCGACAAAGTAATAGCGGACGGGTACCTTATAGGCAGCTATGCGGTCCTTAGCGAAGAGGGCTAAGGTTTCGCCATTCAGGGCTGACCCCGGTTTCTTCACCACCACGGCCGCGACTTCCTCGCCATAAATCTTATGCGGCACTCCAATGACGGCGCACTCTACGACTTCCGGGTGGGCATAGAGGACATTTTCCACTTCCGCCGGATAGACGTTTTGCCCGCCACGGATAATCATGTCCTTCTTGCGGTCAATCACGTAAAGAAAGCCCTCGTCATCCATGTAACCCAAATCCCCGGTGTGGTACCAGCCACGGTCTTGAACCTCTTCTGTTGCCTGGGGGTTCTTATAGTAGCCTTTCATCAGGTTTACGCCGCGTGTCACCACTTCACCCACAACGCCGGGGCTCACTTCCTGGTCGTTTTCATCGAAAATGGCCAGCGTCATACCCGGCACCGGAAGACCCACCGAGCCGAGTTTCGTGAGCGCATAGCGGTCGTCAAGGCCAGAGACGGCCGGACCATTTTCCGTCTGGCCGTAGAGATTCTTGATGGCCGCGTGGGGGAAGCGCTGTTTTAGTGTTTGGATGGTTTCTTGCGGCATAATGCTGGCTCCGTACGTCAAAATGCGGATGTGTGGGAAGGACTCCGCCCCAAAATCGGGGTCCTGCAAAAAAATATGGTACATGGCCGGCACGCCAAAAAACACGCTGATCCGTTCCTCTTTGACCAGGTGGTGGACTCGCTTGGGGGAAAATTCGTCAATCACCGCGGTTGCGCCCACGGTGAGCGGCGGTTGGAGGAACACGTGTTGGGCGCTGTGAAACAAGGGGTAAAGCGAGATGACCCGGTCATCGGCGTGAAGACCAATGAGGGAACTGGCACACTGGTAGAATTGGGCGGCGATATTTCGATGGGTCAACATCACGCCTTTCGGGCGCCCCGTGGTCCCGGAGGTGTAAAGAATCGTGGCCACGTCGTCCGGGGCGCTGGGGTGGGGGTTGACGGGGTCGGTACTCGCCTCCGATGATTGACGCTGCCATTGGGAGAGCACCGCGAGGGCAGTTTGGTCCTCTTCGGGAATCTGGGCGGATAGGGTATCATCCGCGACGATAAGCCGAGGTTTCGCGTGTTCGAGAATTTCGGCCACTTCGGGACGGGCCAAGCGCGTGTTTAAGGGCACGAAGATGATCCCACTGGCCAGAGAGGCCAGATACAGGGACAAGTACGGCCAATCATTGGACAGCATCACCGCCAAGCGATCACCGGGCAAAAGGCCGAAGGATTCTAAGGTTCTTTGCGCGCGAAACACTTCACCGGCCATGGCGCGGTAGGTTAGCCGAATGCTGGGAGCCACCACCGCCTCCTTATCGGGAACGCGTTCCACCTGGCGAAGAATTTCCGGCCAAGGGAGGGTATAAATATCGTCTGGCAAGGCTGGACCAGAAATGGGCATGAGAGGACCTCCTCTAAGGAATTTCTTTTCAATTCGCGTGAGCTGCGTATTTTCCTGCAGGGACTCCATTTTCTTTTTCAAGATGTAATTGGGATAAGTTGACATCTGCGGTATAGTAGGCATGGCAAAAAACCCAAGGAGGCGGTTCCGATGGAACTCCATTCCCGAGTGATTGAACCGAAAAGCGGTCAGCCCACATCCGTGGCCATATTCTTGCATGGGCGTGGGAGTGACGAAGAGGACCTGTTGCCGCTCGCTCCGCTCATGGGGTCGGAGGCGCGGGTGTATTCGATTCGGGCACCCATCCCATTCGGGCCCGGTTGGGCGTGGTACGGTATTGGGAGAGACGGATCGGCCAACCTGGAACAGTGGCGGGCGAGTGTGGAAGCGTTAGAAGGCTTCGTTGCTGCGTTGCCAGCGGATAACCAAAAGGCTCTGCCACTGGTGGTTATGGGGTT
The DNA here is from genome assembly GCA_021840785.1 of Pseudomonadota bacterium. Next base: position 495 of record JAKBXD010000327.1, on the reverse strand, counting down.
CAGCCAAGGAGGAATGATGGCCGGCGCGTTAGCGATACGCCGCCGGAGAGAGGGCCTCGCCGCGGTGATTAGCCTCAGCGCCCCTCCCCTTCCTGAAGTTCCGGAGACAGGGACGCTGGATGGCCTTCCGGTGTTTTGGGGACACGGTACCGAAGATCCGGTGGTTATTCCCGAACGGGGTGAAGAGGCCCTCCGACTGTTGCAAAGAGCGGGTGCGAGGGTGACCGCGCACCGTTATCCCATTTCTCACACCATTAGCGAGGGGGAAATCGCCGATATTCAGCGCTGGCTTCGCGAAATACATGTCAATTATTGACAAATTACGGCGAAACCGGGTAATATGCGGGTATAAGTCGGCCTGAAGGGACGAAACCGTGCGCGATACGTGGATACAGGATGGGCGGGTGGCAAAGCTTCGGCGTGAATTAGAACAAGCGGTCCGGGAAACGGGATCGCTAACCCACGAACGAGTGCTCCGACTCTCAAGCTTGCTTG
>JAKBXD010000326.1 GCA_021840785.1 Pseudomonadota bacterium | reverse complement strand
AAGGTCGAGACCAGCGGACGCACGAGCCGATAGTAAGAACACGATCATGTGCTTATTTAGCCCATCGAATCTAAGTCATTAACACGGAAAGGAATCACGATGACCGGGATGAAGAGAAAGGAGCTTGAGATGCAGTACGAAGATAGCTTGGCTCTCTACGTTGATGAAGGGGTCCCTCCTAGCCCCTTCATCCGGGCCGTTCTTGAGAACGACCTTGAGGCGGCAGTTCGGCTGTGCCCCGGATCCCTGGAACTCCTGCGGGATGTGGTGGAATGGCTCTGCGAGGAAGCGCCCCAGGAGTGCTTCGGCTCTCCCAAAATTGTTAAGGAGTGGTTGGCTCTCATGAGGGAAAGGGCCGAAGAATGACCGGCCCTCAACTCCGCATCATCCGCGAATGCGCGGGAATCTCCCAGCTCGCCCTGGGAAAAATGCTTGGTATCTCCCAGACGTGGGTCTCCCGCTTTGAGCGCGGGCTCAGCCTTATCCCGGAGGAGATCGCGGAGAAGGTGGCCCTCGCCATCCCGAAAGCGACCATGGAAGCTCAGACTGCAAAGACGGAGGAGATACGGGCGCGCGAGTGGTGGCAGAAGAAGACGGACGCCTACCTCAAGGAACATCACCGGGGAGGGTCACGGAAGGAATCCGTCGAAAACGATCTATCAAAATCGACAGATCGAGGAGTCACATCCGCAGGATCGACAGATCCCGCCGAAGTCCGTTTCTGTTCCACCGTCGAGCTTGGCCCGGAGACCATGAAGGCACTGAAAGACATGATCGAGACGGCGGTCAGGGAGCTTGTAAAACTGAAGTCACAGGCTCCGGTCACGATCCGCCCCGAGGTCATCCAGGCGGAGATGGAGGGCGACCGATACCGGAGACTGACGCAGGAAAAACTCGGGAGGGGGTGGTGACAGCATATTACAACGAATTCGACCCATTCGCCGCGAAATGGCTACGCGAACTCATAAAAACTGGACTCATAGCCCCCGGCGAAGTAGACGAGAGATCAATCAAGGAGGTAACACCGAATGACCTTAAAGGATTTACTCAATGCCACTTTTTCGCCGGAATTGGAGGATGGTCCCGAGCCCTCCGTCTGGCCGGATGGGACGATTCCCGACCCGTCTGGACAGGTTCCTGTCCCTGCCAGCCTTTCTCGGCGGCGGGGAAAGGGAAAGGGGGCGCCGACGATCGACATCTCTGGCCGGAATGGTTCCGGCTCATCCGGGAGTCGTGCCCTCCAGTCATTTTTGGAGAGCAGGTTGAAAGCGCGATTCGGCACGGATGGCTCGATCTTGTTTCGACAGACATGGAGGGAGAGGGTTACTCCGTCGGGGCGGCGGTACTCGGCGCACACAGCGTCGGCGCGCCGCACATCCGACAGCGACTGTGGTTCGTGGCTGTCTCCGAGAGCGAACGAGCCATGCGAAAATCCAATAAAATCGACTGCGAGGCTACAGGACAGGAAGGAGGATACATGCACGAGCCTGACATCTCAGGCGGTCTTTCTGACCTCATGGCCCACTTGCCAGAGTCGGGACTGGAAAACGGGACAGGAATGCAGGGCGATGGATCAGGGTCATTCCAACGATCTCAACGACTTTGCGAAGATGGCCTCGTGGCCCACTCCGATGGCCGGAACGGTAGCGCAGAACGGGAACAACGAAGCAGGAAACACCGAGAGTTCGAGGAAGACGGTCTTTTTGGTCTCATGGGCGACCCCCACAAGTCGAGACTTCAAGAGCGAATCTGCATCAGAAAACTTCGATATCAGGCGCTGGTCCCACAAGAGAGGGAAGCCCTTGAGTGCCCAAGCAACAATATGGGCGCCCCCGACAGTTCCGAGACAGAACGATTCGGAGGAATCGGCCTTCCGATGGAATCCAAACAAAAAACAAGACGATCCCGTTATGCAAATCCTTGGGAGGAAGCAGAGTTTATCTTCTGTGCCGACGGAAAATCGAGGCCAGTTGAATCCAAGATTCAGCGGGTGGCTGATGGGTTATCCGATGGATTGGGATTTGTGCGCCTTGAAAGTTATCCCGACCGTCCGCGTGAAGAACGTATCATTCTCTCCCCGCTTATCCAAAAAGGAAAAGCGAGAATTGCGCGACTGAGGGGCTACGGAAATGCCATCGTTCCGCAGGTTGCGGCTGAATTCATCTCGGCCTATATCGAAACTATAGGGAGGGGGTGGTAGGTGCTGACAACGACGCTGAACAGAATTCGGGAGCATTCTCCGTGCGAGAATGGCTGGAAGAAGCTACTGGGTTTTCTTGGAAAGACCAAGGCGGATGACGAAATTCTTCCGTACTCTGTAATCCTTGAGTCTAACGGGCTAGATGACGCGCTTTGGTGCATGCGCACTGAGACGAAGTATGAGAATGAATGGCGGACGTTTGCATTAAAGTGCGCGCGGAGAGTGGAACATCTTCATCCCATCTGCAAGACGACCCTCGATGTCCTGGAGCGGTTCATCAACGGGAAAGCGACCAGAGAGGATTTGGCTGCTGCGGAGGCTGCTGCGGAGGCTGCTGCGGAGGCTGCTGCGAGGGCTGCTGCGTGGGCTGCGGAGGCTGCTGCTGCGTTGGCTGCCGAGAGAGAATTCCAGGCCAGCCTCTTTCTCGAAATAGTCGGGAGGGGGTAGGCAATGACCGACCGCCCTATCATATTTTCCGGAGAAATGGTAAGGGCCATTCTAGAAGGCCGAAAAACGCAGACAAGGAGGCCGGTAATCCGTTATGGAAATTCCTCGGTAAAAAGGGTTTTAGGGCCAACAAAGGATGGATTCTTCGATTTTATTTTTCCGGAAGAAAGAGGTTCTTCAAAAGATGGAATAGGACATTTAG
>JAKBXD010000325.1 GCA_021840785.1 Pseudomonadota bacterium | reverse complement strand
GTCGCGGACGTGTCATCAAAGATGCAAAGCCGCGCTAAAGGCGTGCTTTTCCCATGTCATTAGGCGCGAAAGCATGTCACTCGTCGCAAAGTGGGGGGAAAGCATGTCACTCGTCGCAAACAGCGCTATTTCCACACCCGCAGCTATGGGTAAGGGTCGGACTGTTCCGGCCCTATCGGAGGTCGAAAATGGACGAACCAAAAGACTTGACGGCCCTCACGCAAACCTACCCCGACCCGTCCCGAGGTATTCGGGCGCTGGTGTTACGGGAGTACGAAAAAATCCAGGCCGCCAGGCGGCGCGGCTGGACATGGCCCGAGATCGCCGCAGCGCTAGGTAAGACAGGTCAGGCCCGCTCTGTCTCGACCGCCTTTTCGCGGGTCAAGAAACGCGTACTCGCCGGGGATCTGGAACCCGCAAAGTCACAACCCGGGAAAGCAGCAACGACGCGGGCGCAAACAAAAGCGACGGCGGTCACCGACACCGGCGCTTCAGTAGTGGACCCGGACACCGGGTTCAGGACACCGGCGGCGCAGGGTCAGAGCGAGGGCGACGACGCGGGCAAAGGTAAGTGGCTTTAATTTCCGCCGATGACGCTAGAGGCAAAGGCGGCATCCGCCGCCCTTCAAAGGAGATACGGACATGACAGTTTACGTTTCACACGGTGAAAAGGGCGGGGTTGGTAAGTCTCGCCTGGCAATGGTCTTGGTGGACTATCTGCAAAAACAGGGTCGCCCCGTGGTGATCGTCGAGGGCGACAAGAGCGGGGCCGATGTCGGCAAGCGTTACGGAGACCAGATCGAGACGGGTTTTATCAACCTGAACCGACCCGACGCCATGGAGGAGGTTTTCTCCACCTTGGGTGGCTGGTTGGAAGAACACGCCAACGGTAAGGACGTGGTCATTAATCTGCCGGGTCAAGCCAGCAACACCCTCGATCAGTTTGCCGGGTTGCTGGCCGATTCCCTGGGCCTTCTCGGCCAGGACATGAGCGTTTTTTACAGTGTCGGGCCGCTCGACATCCACACCAAGAATCTCGTTGACTCGGCCGAGCGCGGTCTCCTGTCCGCGGTCCCCATCGACCGCCGCGTGGTGGTCATGTCAGAGATCAGTGGGCCCGCCAAGGGCTTTCATTGGGCTAGCTCCAAGGCCCGCGAGGCGTTCTTGAGTGAGGGCGGCAAGGAAGGCGTTATGCCCCTCTTTAAGCCGCCGCTGCTGGATCAGCAGATCCGTGACATGCCCGGTGGCTACTCACCGTTAATAGCCAAAGACAGTCCCTTGAAGATTGCGGACAGAGCGCTGCTCTTTCGCTGGTTGAGTGCCGCGCACGGGGTGGTCGCGCTGGGGGTACCGCAAGAGTAAACCAACCGCCGGGGCATAGTGCCCCGGCCTTTCATTGTGGGCCGAGCGGCCCCTATAGAGGTATGAGACATGAATTTGCGCGAAGACGTTCTGAATGCCATTCCTGATACCGCCCGTGAGGGCGTCTTGAAGATGGCCTTGGACCACAACATCACCGACCCTAATGATCCTACCTGGGGGATGGTGTCGCTCGCATGGTCAGCGACCCAAGCGGCCTCGATCTCCCGCCCCCGCCAAACTCTGGACGCGGCCCTGAATACAGCGTCAAAGATTCCTGATGCGATCTATAACGGCACGGTCGCCGCCAGCGCGGACTTGAAGGCCGGCGTCGCCCAGGCCATTGAGGACAAGACCGTGGAAGCCGGCCAGGCCCTGGTCGGCGCGATCGCCCATGCGGCGAATAAGGGGGCTGCGGACCTACTGAAGGCCGCGGCCGGCCTCGATCGCATGGGGGCTGAGAAGGCGGCCGCCTTCATCGAGCAGTGGAAGGTCCATCTGGCCCACGCCATCAAGGAACAGGCCAAGGCCTCCTTGGCCTGGAAACTCGCCCAAGGGTGGGGTGTGGTGGTTGCCTTACTGGCGGGGATGTTTATTTTGGGGATGTTGACCATGACGGGCATTGGGATCCTGTCCCATCGAGTCATCCTGTCATCAGAAGTCACCTATCATCGGGCGACCGCGGGCAACCCCCCACAGCTCAATTTCGAGGGCCCACTCTACCGGGCGGCGTCGTGCCCGTCGGGGGAGTCGTGCGTGGTAGTGGATCAGGGTGATTAGGCCCAGAACGATAAGCGAACATCGTGGGCGGTGCCCCGGCGATATGCTGCCCTAGTCTCACCGCCGCCCGCACCCCGCGAGAGGCCTTTTCATTAACCAACCACCCTCAGCCCGGCACTGCGAGTGTCGCCGCTTGCTTCGATAGCGCCTGAAAGTTAACCGTTGGCAATAGATATGGCCCCCAGGGACCTCGACTAGTCACTATCAGTACCATTTCCCGCGCGGCAGAGTAGAGAATTGAGGTCCCATTAATACGGAGAAGTTTCTCTTTGTCAGGGTACGTCGGCTCCAAGATGGAAAACTGCCCCACCACCTGGAATGCCACATCATAAGGAAGCGTTCCGGCCCCGTCAGGCGCCCGTAGGCTACTGATCTCGAGTGTCACTTGGTACTTATTCTCAACGCCCTCCACAGGTCCCAGTCCCGCCTGAATTTGCACATTGACCGTCGGCGCAAGCGACTCCAGCTTGTGCTCAAAATTGGTTTCGACACGCAATTTGGAGAAGACATATTGGTCAACTTGTAGTGGACCCATAAAGAAATTAACCGTTCACGACATTTGGCAGATCATTAAGGTTAGTTGTCTCCATGCGTACATTTTGATTCCGTTGCGGAAACAGAAAAATGGAGGCGCGTTGCGGCGTAGAATTAGTTGCCTCAATCATGGTCTCCTTTTGCCAGCTCCCCATTTCACTACCCACTAAACGCGTGAGCGTCGGC
>JAKBXD010000324.1 GCA_021840785.1 Pseudomonadota bacterium | reverse complement strand
TCTGTTTGTCGAGATTGAGGTCGTCTGTTCGGACAAACAGGAACATCGGCGGCGCGTCGTATCGCGTGTGGTCGATGTTCCGGGGCTCGTACTGCCCATGTGGGCGGAGGTGGAAGCCCGTCCGTACGAGGGTTGGGATCGTCCCCACATCGTGATTGACACCGCTCATCAAACCGTAGCGGAAAGTTTGGCGGCCTTGCGATACACGCTGTCGTCCGAGGTCGACGGGACTTCGTGATGGCGCTCCGGGGCGGCGCAGGGTGACGAGCGCAGAGCCTTTTTGGGCACACGCCTGATGCATGATTGAGGGCGTTAGTGCAGTAGCACCTGCCCTCAATCATCGTTGTGACCCACAATAAGCTGTTACTCCATCACGGAACCGTCGCCTGCGGATTCCAACCAGCGGGAGAGCGCAATCCTTCGAGTACGGACCGCACATTCCAACCTTGGTTGAAATTGCCGATGAGGGTGGTTTGGACTAACAAACGGAAAATTCCAACCTCAGATTGCACATAGCCTTTAAATACTACCTATGACAGCGCCTCGGTCTGCGCCGTGCGAAATCCATCCCAATGGGTTCCAGCATGAGCCTGTAAAAAGCGTTGGGCACTCTCATCAAACCGCTGACCATCCTCGACTTTCCACCATCCCCGTTGCACAGCCATGTAGCGATAAACCCAAGCCGCGGTCAGAACATCGTGCTGGCAATAGTCATGAATCCGTTGGTGGTCTCCGGCTTCGTACAGAGCAGAAACTTGCGAGCCAGCCGTATCGAGCTTGCCGGGAATCCCGAGCAATGTCGCCATTTCGTCTAAACTCAGGGGCATCGCTGCCCGATAAAAAGACTGCAAATCCATCAAATCGCGATGATCTTTATTGGCATAGCGTTTGAGATAGCCATGGTATGGCAATCCATGTTGGAAAAAATCCCCGACATCCACGTGATGCACCAAGGCCCGTGTGAGGATCACCGGCAAATCGAAGCCACTGGTATTCCATCCGACCAGGATGGGATGATGCTGCATGAGTGTCTGAAAAAACTGCTGCAGGGCTGTCGATTCATCCGGCCCCAAGGTGGCGATTTTCTGCAAGGCTCCATTCTCCGCAATCCAGGCCACGGCGAGACTGACGATTTGTTGCAACTCGGCCTTAAAAGGCTTTTCGGCGCTCTGCCAAGCGGCTTCGTATTCGTGGAGTGCCAATCCGGGGGGAAGATGCAACAGTCGGGCATAGACAGCCAAATCGGGGATCGTTTCACAATCAAAAACTAAGGTGGCCATAATTTACGCTCCTGGGATGATTTTGTGGTATCAGCAGTTGCCATATTTCCTAATCAAATATGAACATCCGCCATGCGTCTGACCTTTGTCTCCCTCCGAAGAGGGGAGAGTCCTTGAGAATGGGGGCTCTTCTCGGCGTGTGCATCGCTTCCCTCTGGGCGCGAGCCCTAACTCGGAAGTCGAAGCTCAGAACATCCCGTACCACGCGGGCGCTCAAGCCAAGCATCTCCTCAAGGGGTTAGCTCGGCCTGAGACCTCTGTTGTTATACGGCATCGGCCGTCAGAGGCTTTAGGTCATCCACCGCTTTCTTGCGGGGATACGTAAAGGTTTTCGTCCATTTTTTGTAGAGGTTCATCATCCCGACGAAATCCGCGTCCGCATGGTAAGGGTGAGCGGGATTCTGACAGATGAAATGATGCCCTTGACGCGAGCCCAACGTGGCGCACTGCGGACACATTTGCGACGTCCAGGCGGGATTGCGTTCGACGGTGAGAATCCCTTCACGAAAAGCCAAGTCCCGCACCCAGCGCAGGATTTTGCCGCGCAACCAGTACGCCCGCTTGTGGTTCTTGCGCCCGGCCCGACTCATTTTTTCTTTGGGCGGGTGATAGCGTCGCAGATACTCGAAGACAATGACGGGAGCCTGGTGTGCTTGCGCAAAACGGACGATTTGCACGGCAACCTGCCGTGCGGCATCCTCGTCAAGATTCTGCACTTTCTGCCAGAGATCCCCATTATCTAGGACACCTTTTTGTAACCGCCCACTCTGCTGGCGTTTGCGAAAAATCGTCGTGAGGAGACGGTGGCGGTAATGATTTAAGGACCCGTCCGAAATAAACTGAGTAGCGGCCAACTTGCCCCAACGAAAGGCCCCCATGACGGCTAAACGGTTGACCCCGAGGTCGACGGTGACCACGGGCATATCGGGCTGGAGCGCCCGCTGCACTTCCGCTTTCTGTGGGGTGTCCACCCATTTTTCCAAGGGGATATGCAAGCTGAAACGCTGATGGTCAGGATACCGACGATCCGGCCGGCTGTACAAGGTGAAGGATTGCGCACACCAGGTCTGCGGACGGACGGCCTCTTTGTCTGCCGCCTCCCAGTGTTTTCGGTCCCCTTTCGTGGCCCGCAAGTGGGCGGTAACGTCGCGAATGCGTCGTGACTACATCGCTGAGGGTTCTACACACAAAAAAAGCCCTACGCCTTCAGACGTAGGAGCTATGCGCAATAATTAGGAACAAAACATGTCAAGGCCTTCCGGCATTACGAGTCAACAGATCGCCCAGTTAATTGTTTGAACGAAGGGGGCCAAGCCAGTGCATCAACCAAATCGTTCCATGCCAGATTTAGGTTACTCAAATTACCAATGTACTCGGGCAAGGCAGCACGTACTCTGTTCAGTACGACATTGGGGTCTAAATTTTCGACTACTGCTATCACATCGGTCATATCATGGCGTTGCCACCGTCCCAGCTTCGTAATGATCCAATCATACGGATCGAGCCAGCCTACTATCAGGTGGTCAAAACGCCAAGAACTCCACTGGATATGCTCTTCCCAGTCTTGAGGCAACCAAGCAATTGTCC
>JAKBXD010000323.1 GCA_021840785.1 Pseudomonadota bacterium | reverse complement strand
ATACAGTCACCTGCCCACGATGGTCCGTTTCAGATGCGACAAGCTTTCCGGTGGGCGACGATCAGCAAGATCTCCACTGCTGCAGGTTTGGCAAGCTTCCGGTCCTGCTCGGCAGATGGTGAGCTGAATTCAGCTGCTGGCAGCGGTGTGGGTGCTCTCATAAAGAACCATTTGATCGCTTTACCCTCTTATCATTATTCATATTTCGCGCCAGGCTCGAGCTGCCAGTCCCAAAATACTACTCTGCAGCCGCCGTGGCGCCTCCTGGGAGTCTAGGAGTCCGGATAAGTGTGGGGTTACAGACTTCGACGGGCTGGTATCAATGACGACGCGACCTCCTCCTCTCACAGCACTCGGAGACGACACCCTGGGTTGCACCTTGTGTTCGAATGTTGCATAAGAGATAACGCGGATAAATATGTGTGAGCATGCCGAAGGAGAGGGCGCATCGCCCGACGAGCGACAGTTGAGCTTTGTCAGAGAGGTCATCCGGGCTGAAGACGATACAACGGAAGATGGCATAGACCAGCAGCTGTCGGCAGCGGCGAAAGAGCTTGGTATCGAGATTGATCTGGCTTCTGCTCCGATTCCGGGTTTCTTTAGGCCAAGCTCGTCGAATGTGTCGCGCAAGTCGCTGGAATCATTGGAGTCAAGGGCGTCGCACTCTACTGGTGTAACATCGGTGTTCTCTGACGCTTCGAGGGAGCCCAATTACACCAGAGTGGGGCGCAAAGACTATGACGCTTACGTCCCGAGAGGCAAGGCTGGCGCAAGGCATTCGATCTCATTATCGCCTGCTGCAACGCCTTCCCAGTCGGCTTTCTCTCCGCCTCTGGCGAGCGCGGAGGCTGCTCCCAAGAGGCACTCCCGCCTGATACGCGGGCTGAGCATGCTCCGTCTTGGCCGTAACGATTCGAGCATATCATTATCTGCAGACGGCTGTCCGCACTGTCCCCAGAACTCCCGGGCTCAGCGCCGAGCAGTGCACAAACTGCCGTGCGGTCATAGGCTCTGCACCCAGGCTCTACGAACTACCATCCGATCGGCAGGGGAGAGAGGTGCCGCCGCAGCCCCGAGCTGCTGTGGCGTTTCCATTCCTCGATCTCTCATGGAGCATGTCATGCCACAATCGGAGCAAACGGACATCTTGGCTTCGCGGACCTCATCTACAACAAGTGATGTCAGGTTATACGGCTCTCGGCGCCCGAGCATGGTAGACGACTCGCAGAGGGCAGACATACTCCTACCACCCGTATCCCCTGTGGATGCACAGGAGACCTTGCAACTTCGAGAGCAGCAAGAAGCGCAGTGTACCGCCTTCCTAGCTTGGATCGAGCGCCAGCGTGCCACATTGTCAGCGCAGCATAAGTTCCAACGCCAGGCGCTCAAAGATTGCCACGAGTCCCTTCTCGAGGACTTTGAGGACTCTCACGCTGCTGCCATCTCAGAAGCTGAAGACAAACAGGTTGCCGCAGAAGCTGAGTTACGTGCAGCGCACGCGAAAGAACTGCAGGACACGGCCACAGCGTTGAAGCACATGGAAGCGTACTGTGCCGGCACCTACAGCAATGGAACTCCTCACCACAGAGTCGTGACCGCGCAATCCTTGGCAGAGTTGGAGAAGACTCGGCGGATAAGGGAACAGATGGACATCAAGCATTCAAGCGCCATCAACGTGCTACGAGGCGAGCAAGGACGGCGAATCCGGACGCGGCAACAGAGATTAGAACGGGAGCTGAACGAGTTGAGGCAAAAGCAGAGGATGGAGGAGTTGGGCATGGAGCGTAGAATCTCAGGAGAGTTGGAAGCACTGGAGCAATTCATCACGGATAAGAGAGTAAGGCTACAGTACCGGTGGCAGATGCAGGTCATTATCGAGGCCGGAAGGGCGGAGCAGAAAAGACGCAGCGTGTTGGAGGAAATAGATCGTCGCGACTCCCGCCTCCCTGAGCCCCCGGGCCCTTATCCGGACGCGGAGACGATACTGATTGACGGCGCTAAGCGTGGAGTATCTGCAAGCGTGGCAGTACCCGGCGTGGCGTGATCTTCACATGGCTTGTGTGGATGGCCTGATGGCCTCCGAACGATGTCTCAAGGCAAATCCAACCACACCAGATTCCATAGTCTTATCGGAGCTGAAGCCGATTGTGACCAGCAGAGCACAAACATGCCAGGGTGGGCCATGACAGGCATTGCCGAGATGCGCTGTTAATTCCGCCAGACGGCTCCCGGGCGGCTAGTCGTACTCCTGGTCAGCGAAGATCAGTCGATTTACGTCGTAATTCAATGTGAACGGGAAGGAGCGACATGCATTGGCTCTCCGCGGGCAGCGAGATTCTTAGGGTCCAGGACTGCTCACGACGGACCTCGACGAACTGTACCCCGTCTCAATTGACGGAAGGTCTTAACTTCTTGGAATATATTCCATTTGCCACAACAGTCATTAGCCCCAGATATGGGCAGTACAAGTGGACACGGATTCGGTCCACTGGCTTCGACGCGGCGCTGCGAGCAACGGTCACCCCAAAAGTCACGGGTCAGTCACACACGGGTACGGATAAAGATGTCAGCGAAAGGCGCCCTTCAGAAAGCTTCGACAGCGTATCGGATATGTAGACACGAAGTGTCCGCGCGCGTTCATCGAGGGAGATCGGCAAAGGAAGGCCGGCATCCTGCAGTATGCCGGGCGCTGCCTGGCGAAGCGTTGAGCGCGGATTTGATGATTCCGTCTCCGTCGACAGCCGTCAAAAGACCTTCCGGACGCGAGGCACTAGTGTGTCATACTCTAGGTTGGGCAGGCAGTTGATGTCTTTGACGATCTGACGCTCGTTCGCAGCCTCACGTCGCAAAGCAAAGACCCACTCCAGGGTGGCTGCCTCTCG
>JAKBXD010000322.1 GCA_021840785.1 Pseudomonadota bacterium | reverse complement strand
ATTTGAGGGATTGACGCGCGAAGAGGCCCGGGCGGCCGTGTTGTCGGAACTTAAAGCGCTCGGCGTCATCCGAGGCCAACAAGAAATCGTACACGCCGTAGGTCACTGCGAGAAGTGCGATAGTATCATCGAGCCGCTCTTGTCGTTGCAATGGTTTGTCAAGGCCCGGCCCCTGGCAGAACCAGCCATGGAGGCGGTGAGGTCGGGGGATATTCAGTTTGTGCCGGACCGATTCGAAAAAATTTACATGAACTGGATGGCGAATCTTCATGATTGGTGTGTGTCGCGGCAAATTTGGTGGGGTCATCGTATTCCTGCCTACTATTGCCAGTCGTGCGGATCGATGGAAGTGTCCCGTGTCCCGGTGACGGTTTGCCCCGCTTGCGGCGGCTTGATGGTTCAGGACGAGGACGTGCTGGACACCTGGTTTTCGTCCGCCCTGTGGCCATTTTCCACTCTGGGATGGCCCGACCAGACAGAGGATTTGAAGACCTTCTATCCCACCTCCGTCCTCAGCACCGGCTACGACATTCTCCCCTTTTGGGTGTCGCGCATGATCATGCAGGGTATTCACTTTACCGGTCAGCGTCCCTTTGCCACGGTGCTGTTGCATGGATTGGTTCGCGATAGTGAGGGCCGAAAAATGTCCAAGTCCCTGGGCAATGGCGTGGACCCGTTAGAGGTGATTGAAAAATACGGAGCCGATGCGCTTCGGGTTGCTCTGGTGTTGGGTGCTGCGCCGGGCAACGATTATCGCTGGAGCTGGGACCGTTTTGAGGCCGGGAGCCATTTTGCCAACAAGGTCTATAATGCCATGCGTTTTGTGCTCATGAATCGGGATCCGGACTTTCGGGTTGATGAGGCGGTAAGTGAACACCCGGCGGACCAGTGGATTTGGCAGCGGCTCAATGAGACGATCGTAAGCATCACCGAATCCTTGGAGCACTTCGAGTTTGGACAGGCGGCCCGGGCCATTTACGACTTTTTCTGGGACGACTATTGTGACTGGTATATCGAAATGGCTAAGGTGCGGTTGAAGGGCCAATTGAGCGACCGACGTCAAGCGTTAAGCACGCTGGTGAAGGTGGCAGAGTCGGCGTTGAAACTCCTGCACCCGATAATGCCCTTTGTCACCGAGGAACTCTACCAAGCTCTCGGTGGGTCGTCGGAGAGCATTATGATGGCCGAATGGCCCACGCCGGAGCCAGACCGGGCCGACCGGGAAGGGGCGCTTCAGGTGGAAGCGATTCAGGCGCTGATTCGGAGTGGCCGCAACCTCCGGGCTGAGGTGGGCTTATCCCCGGGTCAAAAGGCACCCTTCATCGCCATCGCTGATACAAAGGAAACCGTAGAACGGTGGCAGAAGCTCACCGGGGAGGCCAAGGCCCTCATGCGTGGGGAAGGCATTCAATGGGGTACCGTGGCGGACCTTCCCAAACCCAATCGGGCGATCGCCGGGGTGACCTTAGGAGGGGTGATTTATTTGCCGCTCGAGGGGCTCATCGACATTGAACGAGAACGGCAACGGGTGGCCAAGGCTTTGGAAGACACCGAAAAGGAACGAGACCGCGTCCGTGCCCGACTGCAGGACAAGAACTTTGTCGCCCGCGCCCCAGAAAATGTGGTGCGTCGCACAGAGGAATCGTTGCAGGAGCTCGAGTCCCGTTTGGAGCGATTAAAGGACCGCCAGGAGGTTCTTCGGTGAAGGAAAATTGGTGGGTTAACCAGGAGCGTTTTGGCATGCGCCCTGGACTCGAGCGCATCCGGGCGCTGTTAGAGAGACTCGGTCATCCCGAACGCCGTTATCCCGTGATCCATGTCGCGGGGACTAACGGCAAGGGGTCGGTGGCCGCCATGGTTACTGAAGCATTGATGGCACAGGGCTTAACCGTAGGACTCAATATTTCTCCCGACTTGGGCCAGATTAACGAGCGCGTCATGATTAATCGTCGGCCGCTCAACGAAACCCTGTGGGATGCCTATGGCGAGGAAGTGGAGGCCGCCGGCCGGGATCTGGAGGATGTCCCCACGTTTTTTGAGGCGGTGACCGCCCTCGCTTTTTTGGCGTTCGCCCGTGAGTCGGTGGATGTGGCGGTGGTCGAGGTGGGTCTGGGGGGGCGGCTTGACGCCACCAATATCGTCCAGCCGCCGCTCCTCTCGATTATTACTCCGGTAGCGATGGATCACATGGACCGGTTAGGATCGACTCCGGCGGCGATTGCGCGCGAGAAGGCCGGTATTTTGAAACCGGGGACCGAGTTGGTGTTGGCTCAACAGCCTTTTCCTGAAGCCCGCGAGGTGGTTCTGGGTCAGGCGGAATCACTTCATGTGCCGGTGTTTGAGGTCAAAACTCGCGCGAAAATGAGCGCGACGGGACCGGTGCTAAGGACTTCCAGTGGGCTGACGGTGTCCATTCCGCTACAAGGAGCGTATCAGGCGGCCAACTTAGATACGGCTTGGACGGCGATCGAGCGCCTGTCCACGCGAGGTTGGGTTCCCCGGTTGGATCGGGCGGTAGAAAGGCTCAGGAATCTCTCGTGGCCGGGCCGATTTCAAATGGTTTCTGAAGAGCCCTTGGTGGTGGTAGACGGCGCCCATAATCCTCATGGCATCCAGGGATTAACCGAAACCCTGCAATTGCCACCCTGGCGGGATAAAAAATGGCACCTTCTCTTTGCTTGGCTCTCGGACAAGCCCGGAGCGGCGATGCTGAAAGAGTTGCTGCCCTTTGTCGAAGACGTGGTCCTCACCCAAGTTCCTTCCGATCGGGGCGTGGATCCGAGCGTGCTCGTAAGGACCATTCCTTCCCCATATCAAGCGCAGGCGGTCGCCAATTTGGGCGAGGCTTTACAGCTCACGCTCAGCCGCTCTCGGGGAGAAAGGGACGC